>VGYL01001280.1 GCA_016872975.1 Planctomycetota bacterium | reverse complement strand
CGGAGCCAATGGGCCAGCACCAGATGTTCACCTGGCTCTTGCCCTGGCCGCGGAGCAGGATGCCGGAATCGGAGTCCGGCAGGGCCAGCCGCATCTCCTTGCCCTGGATGTCGCGGGCGTGCGTGCCGTCGGGCAGGATATACGGGACGTTCGGATTCGTATACGGCGTCTCCTTGATCCGCCAGTCCACGCGGAACGTGAAATCGCCGTACTCCTGCTGCGTCCAGAGGTTCTTGTCGCCCTTGGCCTCGCTCTGGGCATCGTAATCGATGACGCCGTCGATCACCTTCCAGTGCCCGCCGTCGCCCTCGGGCACCTTCCAGCCGGTGAAGTCCTTGCCGTTGAACAACACCTTGAAACCCGCGGGAACCGCACTATCCTGGGCCACAGCCCACCCGAGCGCCACCACCCCCAACAGCACCAGACCCGCCAAACACGTTCGCACGCTCATACTGCACCTCCCAAACACCTTGCGATTTATGATTTACGATTTACGATTGTGGAGAAGCGTGGGAAGCACCCCTGCGTTCCTTCGCTCTCCGCGCTCGTGGTCCCTCGTCCGTCGGCCGAGGGCACCGCCGCATTATGGCCGCCCCCGCCCCCGCCGTCAACGCCCAAATGCCCCCGGTCCGCCCCGCCCATCGGTCAGCCCCTCCGGCCCGGCCCCGTGGCGAGGGCGCGAGCGCCCTTGGTCAGAACAGCTCTTCGGCGACACTCGGAACCAACAACCGCCTCTTGGCTGGGAACTGAGAACTGGCAACCGGGAACTCCGTGTCTACCGCCTACAGCCTCCGAGCCACGCGGGCCGAGCGACGACTTCCGGCACAGAGAAAATCGACAAGCGGGACGATCGAAGCGCTTGCCTTGGTCGATAATAGACAGTAGGATGCTGCCCAATGCAGGAGCCGTGACAGGGTTGAGAGGCCGCGATATGGCGGAGAATCGATAGCCGGCGGTTGGAGTTTCTGATACTGAGGGAGACCTGAAGACCGTGAAGCAGGTTGTCATTGAGAACCCGGTCATCAACTCGCCGTTCCGGGAGCCAGACCGGCACTTCCGGTTCACCGATGAGGGGATCACCAACGAGGTCATCGAGGTCGCCGATCCACGGGATGCCATGACGGCGATCCGTAGCCTTCTGGAGAGCAAGCCATGAGCGAGAACCTGCCTGCTCCCAGGGACGCCAGAATCCTGGTCTACCAGTCTGACGCAGGCGAGGTCCGCCTGGAAGTTCGGCTGCAAGATGAAACGGTCTGGCTGACCCAGAACTTGATGGCCGAGTTGTACCAGACGACCAAGCAGAACATAAGTCTGCACGTACAAAACATTTACGAGGAGGGCGAACTGACGCCGGAGGCAACTGTCAAGGAATACTTGACAGTTCGCCAGGAGGGGTCGCGGTCGGTCCAGCGACGTCTGGATTACTACAACCTCGATATGATTATCGCGGTTGGCTACCGGGTCAAGTCTGCGGTGGCTACCCGGTTTCGCCAGTGGGCTACGGCCCGTCTGCGCGAATACCTCGTCAAGGGATTCACCCTGGACGACGAGCGGCTCAAGGGCGGCAGCGGCCTGACCGACTACTTCGACGAACTGCTGGCCCGCATCCGCGAGATCCGCGCCAGCGAAGCGCGGGTCTACCAGCGGATTCGGGAAATCTTCGCCCTGGCCGCCGATTACGTGGAGGACGAGCAGGAAACGCAGGTCTTTTTCGCGACGATGCAGAACAAGATGCACTACGCTGCCGCCGGAATGACCGCCGCGGAGATTGTCCAGCGGCGCGCCGATGCCGGCCAAGCCAATATGGGTCTGACCTCGTGGAAAGGCGGACGCGTCCTCAAACGCGATGTGGTGACAGCCAAGAACTACCTCACCGAGAAAGAGATCGACACCCTCAACCGGATCACCGTGATGTTTCTCGACCAGGCCGAGTTCCGCGCCCAGCGACGCCAGGACATCAAGATGCGCGATTGGGACACCTTCCTCGACAAATTTCTCCAGGACACGGAACTGCCGGTCCTGGCCAATGCGGG
>VGYL01001279.1 GCA_016872975.1 Planctomycetota bacterium | reverse complement strand
GTCGCCAGGAACACCTCGCGGCGCCGCGTGGCGAGCACCTCGCCGTAATTGCGCTCCGACTGGCCGTCGCCATAGCCCGGGGCGGTATCGAAGTAGGTAATGCCAGCATCGAGTGCGGCCTCCGCCAATTCGGCTGGGTGAAACGATGGGGTCGGCGGATACTTCATCGCGACCACACCGCCCAGAATCAGGACCGGGACCTCCACGCCGGTCTTGCCCAGTGGACGTTTCGGGATGGCAGACTTCGTGGAACCCCCTCGCGCCCCCTGCTCACCGGCAAGACTGGTGCGCAATGCCGCCACCGAGGCAACCACCGCTACGGCGGCCCGTTTCACGAACTCACGTCGATCCATACGCTCTCTCCTGACGCACACTATTGCCTGCGACCCCGGCGCTCTCAGACGAGAACCCGAGCCCCGGCTCGTTTGTAGTGACGCCGCAAGGCGTTCCGTAACATGGGCGTCCCGCCCATGAGTTTCCACGGGCCTCCCGCCCGTCCGTAGCATGGGCATCCTGCCCATGGGTCACAGGGCCATCCTGGCCCTGCCTTCATGGGCGGGACGCCCATGGTACGGAAGACCACGGGCGAGACGCCCGTGCTACTCATGGGCGGGACGCCCATGCTACGGAAAACCATGGGCAAGATGCCCATGCTACGGCGCCCTTACGGGCACACGAGAAACCGGCGTTTGCTTACTCCAGCACAATCAACGTCCACAATCGCAACTCGGGGACCTGTACGGTGAGCCTGTCGGCACCCTGCATCACATCCACCTGTTGCGACGGCTTATCGTAGGAAAGCAGCCTGGCCTGGGGCTTCGTCGGGGAAGCCAGAGACTTCGGCACGGACACCGCCACGTTTGCCTGTGGCTTCATGGTCTTGGTTTGGGAATCGTAGTCACGATTGAGCACGTGCAGCACGACCTGGTTCGCACTGCGGTTCTTGCGAACCGTGACCAGCACATGGGCCGGCGCGCCGGGCTTGTGCTCTTTCGTCTCAACCGTCTCAAAGCCGTCGAAGCAATCCGCGTTCGCACGAATGAAGCGGTAAACCGGCGCGTATGCCTCGATCGGAGCGGCGTACCAATGGGTCCCGAGCTCATTGTTGAAGCACCACTGCCGCTGCGGGTGCGGGACCATGAACCGCTGCCCGTGGGCATAGGCCAGGGCGATCCAGAAGCGGACAAGGTCTTGGCAGTTGTTCTGCTTGACGAAGGCCCAGTCCTGGCCGGCCGCGGTGGCCGCCAGGGGCCTGCCCAGGCTCGCGACCAACTCGTACGCCTCGACCGCATGCTCGATCCGGCTCGTTCCCGCCGGGGCGTTCTGGCCCACCTCGCAGATCACGTGCGTGAGGTGCTTCACCACGTGCGTGTGGGTCTTGTTGGGCAGGCACGCATTGGCACTGAGCAGCCCGGGACGGCCCACGACTTCCGCCGCCAGTTGTCCCAACTGCCGCGTATGCTCGGCGGCGGCCTCCGCGTGGAATTGCAGGAACAGGCTCATCAGAGGAATCTGGTGCTGGACCTTCTTGTACTCCTGACGGGTCTTGGCGTACTTGCGGACCAGCGTGCGGTAGTCGAAATCGCCCACCTGCTCGAGGCCGGCTTTCTGCAACTGCTCCTTCGTGGCATGGCCCTTGAGATACTCCCGAAAGCCTGCCATACAGTAGTCGCAGAACCCGCCCCCCTGCCACCAGGCGGCGCCGGCGGTCCCGAGGTGGTCGTCCACGTGCAGACCGTCCGCCTGGCCTGCCATGACCTGGCGGACCCGCTCGCGGCAGAGCCGCTGAAACTCCGGGTGGTTCGTGCAGCCGAAGTAGGTCTTGGTCCCCTCATACGTGTGATCGAACAACCAGGGCACCTCGACGGGATTGCCCTCGATATCGACCGCACAAGCCGCTCGCAACTTGGGATCCTTGTGGATATTCTCGGCCCCGGGCGTCAAGCACCACATCGAGCCCGTGCAGCGGACGCCCAGATCGTGATGGCGTTTGACCGCCTCGGCGGTATGGGCCCCGCCCCAGCCGACGAACG
>VGYL01001278.1 GCA_016872975.1 Planctomycetota bacterium | reverse complement strand
TTTGCCTGTCAGCTCGCCGTAGACGCCCTGCAGCAAGGCTTGTGAGATGCCCAGGATGCCGTTGAGCGGCGTGCGCAGCTCGTGGCTCATGTTGGCCAGGAAGCGCGTCTTGGCCCGGCTGGCCGCGCGCAAGCTCTTCATCAGCTCGCGTTCCCTGGTGACATCGCGGAAAACCTCGACTGCGCTGGTCACAAACCCCACTTCATCTATGATGGGCGCGGCTGTCACAGATACGGGGAGCAGACGCCCATCTTTGTGGTGAGCGAAGACCGGGTCTGGCCCTACCGCTTTTCCGCTGGACCAGACTCGCGTGAAGGGACAGTGGTCTGTGCCGCACAGGACCTCGCCGTTTTCATCCTGGTGGCGCAGGAAATCGGAACACGGCCGGCCCAAGGCCTCCGCGGCCGTGTAACCGGTGATCGCTTCGGCGCCCTGGCTCCACGAGAGCACGCGCAGGTCGCAATCCACGGTGTACACGCCATCCGAGATGCTGCGCAGCACGGTCTCCGCGCGCCGGCTGTGCTGGCTCACCTCTTGACTGAGCGCCCGCGCCCGCTCTTCTACCCTGGCATACGCATGAGCATTCTCGATAGCCAACGACGCCTGGCTGGCCAGAGAGATCAACAACTCCTCATCGTCTGTTGAGAAGCTCTCTCCGACCGATTTGTCGCTGACCATAAAGAAGCCGATGACCTGTCGAGAACGATCAAAGATCGGCACGCCCAACAGCCCGCGTAAGGGAAGGTGGCCACCCGGAAAGCCCTGGTACTTGGGATGGGTAGCGATATCTGCCAGGCGGATCGTCTTGCCTTCCAGCAGATCAGTGTAACTCCCGCCCGTCACCCGGAAGCCGCCGGTGATGCTGTCAACGTTGCAGCGATGTGGATAGCCTGCCGCGTAGTGCAGGCCGCTGACCGTGAAGGTCTGGGTCTGGCGGTCGAACAGGGAGATGATGCCTACGCCTGCGTTCACGAGCTCGCAGGCCGATTCGACTATGGTCTGGAGCATTGGTTCCAGGCTGAGGTCGCTGTTGAGGGCCAGACCGGTGCGGTTCAACAGTGCGAGTTGTCCTGCCCGCCGGCGGATTTCGGCTTCTGCCTCCGCATGCTCCAGTTCCCAACCCACCCGGCGGGCCAGGGTGTGAAGCAGCTCCAGATCCTCGGCGCTGAACTCTCGGGCGCGGTCATCCATGGCATTCATGACGGCGATGACCTCGCCCTGGGCATTCACGATGGGCAGGCCGATGTAGGCGACAATCCCGCGTTCTTGCAAGAGACGATCGTGGGGAAACCGGGCGGCCGCCTGGTCGTAGATGCACACTTGCTTTTCCTGCTGCACTCGTTCGCAGGGCGTGTCAGCCAACGGGAACTCGTCATCGTGCAGGAGTTGGCCGTGATCGTAGAAGGCGATCACACGAATCGTCGCTCCCGCGAGTCGTTCTACTATGGCCATTCTGACGCCCAGAAGCTCAGCGATGGCGCTCACGACCTGGTCAGCTACGCTGGCCACATCGCCGGTCATCGTGATTGCCAGATCGTAGAGGCGACGCAGGCGACGGCTGCGATCAGCCAGATCGGCAAAGAGCCTGGCCTGCTGAATAGCCATGCCGGTCTGGTTGGCGACCAGACCCAGGAAGCGGCCCTCCTCTGGAGAGTACTGCCGTGGGTCCTGGGTGTCCACGATCAGCGCGCCGATGGGCTTCTCGCCCGACAGGATCGCCGCGCCGAGGGCCGAAGCCACCCCTTCCTCCTGGAGGGCAGTGGGGATCAGGAAACGCGTCTCCTGGGTCACATGGGGGATGCTCACAGGCGTTTTCTGGCGCACGATGTAGCCGGGGAAAGACTGGTCGGTGTTGGGCGCCTGGAGACGGCCGACGAGCTGTTCACGGCCCCGGGAATGAGCCAGCATCAGGGTTCGCTCATCCGCATCCAGGAGCATCAGATCGCAGTGATCGGCGCGCAAGGCGTCCGCCGCGGTGGAGACAGCCCGCTGCAGGATGTCCTGGGTGTCCAGGCTGGGCAGCAGCTCTTGGGA
>VGYL01001277.1 GCA_016872975.1 Planctomycetota bacterium | reverse complement strand
AAGGCCTTTTCCCAATACACCCGCAGGTCGTCCAGCGCCATCTCCAGTGCAATGGCATCATCCTCGTTCACCGAGCCGGATCTGACGCGGCATAGCAACGCGTTGCTCATGTTCTTATCCTTTCTGCTGTTGGAGAGATGGGGAGAAAACATCATCCACGCTCTCTTCGTTCAGGCTGGCCAAAAACGCCTGGGTGCGCTCAAAAGTGGGGCGCCGAAACGCAGACCGCGCATCGCCGCCAGGGGAGGATGCCAGTGATGCGCTACTCGGGACAAATGGAAAGATCTCGATCCCGCATGGCATATCGCGGGTCAGCCGCGTCAACCGCTCGGCATCGGCAAGCGTATCGTTGACGCCGCCAAGCAGCATATACTTGAAGGTAATTCGCTGTTGCGTTCGGCGAGTGTATTCTCGGGCGGCATGCAGAAGCGTGGCGAGCGGGTATTTGCGGTTGATCGGCATGATGCGGCTGCGTGTGTCACCCGTCGTCGCATTGAGCGAGATGGCCAGTTGGAACGGATGCCCTTCCAGGGTGAAGCGCTCGATCTCGGGCGCCAAACCGCTGGTCGCGATCAAGATCTGCCGCGGCGCCACGCGAACTTCCTCGGCGAGAAGATAACATGCGCTGATCACGGCGTCATAGTTGAGCATCGGCTCGCCCATGCTGCCGATCTCGACCTGGGTAATCGGGCTACCGCTTGCTCGCTTCACCATCGAGTACTGTTCAACAATCTCGGCTGCGCTCAGATTGCGCAGGAAGCCCATCAAGCCCGATGCGCAGAACTGGCAGCCCAGCGGACAACCGGCCTGCGCGGAGATACTCAACGTGTGCCGATATGGATCGCCGGGCGCGGCATCATGGATCAACACGCAGCTGATCGGCAGACCATCGGACAAACGAAAAACGTACTTCTCCTGATCGCGGCGGGGCGAGATGTCTCGCTTTTCGAGGGTTAGCCCGTGGCGGTCGAGGCCCTGTAGATTCCGGTTGGACATATGCTCTCCGCTCTTCTCCAGGGCCCACAGCTTGTGCGGCATGGCGGGCGTTCACCCTTGAGGAGGCCGCGCAGCGGGCTCCGAATTGGGCGCAGTGCTGGGTTCGCCTGTCATCCTGGGCGCATGCAGAAATGCCCGGTTGACGTCTTGATACCAACTGATGTCCTGCCAGTTGGCCCAATACGGATGGCTGTAGTTCCATGGGGTGCTGCCCCAGAAGCCATACTGCGCCGCAAGCAGATTGCATTCGGCACACCACTCGCGCAACCAGTCCCAGCGCAAGTCGGGGTGATCCATGTGCCACCACGGGCCCCAGGCTTCCGTCGTCGTGACCGGCGCGGCCAATTCGGCGCCCCAGGCGGCCGCCATAGCCAGGCGCTGGTGCATTTCGTGTACCAGCATCGGGCGCACCGAACTGAAGGTGGCATCAATGCGCCGCTGGTAGTCGGCGTAGTCATGCTGGCCACGGTCCTTGGTCAGCTCCCTGAAGCCGGTGCGGTTGTCGAATCGCGGGCCATGCACCCAGCAGTGCAGCTCGAGAACATCGAGGCATTTCAAGTTGAGCAGGCGGCACTCGTTCCAAAAACTTGTCAGGGAGAAGGTGAAGCGCTGCGCCGGATAGAGCCGCTGGAAATGCGCCAACGAACGATTGAACAGGTTGCCGACGTAGTCCAACTGTTCGTCGTTCCAAGCCAGACCGCGCTGCGGCCGGCGTTGGCCGGCGGCGCTCATGGCGTCCACGGTGGAGCTTGCGGCGGCCGGCGCTGCTGCAAGCTCATTCAGCTTCGTCTGATGTGAGCTGAAATACGGGAACTCCTGGTCAAGATCAACGTAGATGACATGCCCAAGGAAGCCGCGCTCATGCAAAAACGCCAGAGTCTTCTCCCATACCGGCAGGAACTCCTCAGGGGTCTTGCCGGGGTATTCCGGACATCCGAAGCCCCAGGTCGAAAGGATGACGTAGATGCCCTTGCGGCCGGTGATCTCCATGAACTGCGCCAGTTCCTCCGCGATCGCGTGCGGACGGTCGCGGTCGCA
>VGYL01001276.1 GCA_016872975.1 Planctomycetota bacterium | reverse complement strand
ATCGAAATTGATGAAAGGGGGCAACGATGAGAGAGCATAAGAGAGTAATGCAGGTTGGCCTGTACGTCGTGTTGGCGGCGATTCTGCTGGCGGGCTGCCCGCGGGAGCGCCAGGCGGCACGGCGGACCGAGACGGCGGACCAGAATGACAGGTCGGCCCTCGGCTACGTTCCCGCCGAGCCGGCCGGGGGATCGCAACGTGCCGGGCAAGGTACCGCCGACAAGGAGGTGGCGGTGGGCATGACCAATCAGCTCCGGTACACGCCGGAAGAGGTGACGGTCACGGTCGGCCAGACGGTCGTTTGGACCAATACCTCGAGCATGAGCCACACGGTGACGGCCGATCCCGCGCGGGCCAAGGATCCCAGCCACGTTCGCCTGCCCGAAGGGGCCCAGCCGTTCGACTCGGGCGATATGCCGCCCGGCGCGACGTTCCGCCATACGTTCGAGGTGCCGGGCGAGTACGTGTACTTCTGTATTCCCCATGAAGCCGCGGGCATGGTCGGCCGCGTCAACGTCCGTCCGAGACAGTAGCAGGTACACAGGTTCTTTGTGGAGCGATTCCCGCGATGAAAGCAGCCGTGATTCACGAGCATGGCGACTTGGACGTCCTGCGCGTGGAAGATATCAGCGAGCCGAGACCGGGACCGGGCGAGGTCGTGCTGAAGGTCCAGTGTGCCGGTCTGAACCATCTGGATATCTGGGTGCGCAAGGGCCGTCCCGGGGCGAAGCTGCAGATGCCGCATGTGCTGGGCTCCGATGCGGTTGGCGTCGTAGCCGCGGTAGGCGAAGGCGTGGAGAACCCGAAAGCCGGAGAGCAGGTGCTCATCGATCCCGGTTTGAACTGCGGCCGTTGCGAGTTCTGCCGCCGGGGCGAGCAGAGCGAGTGCGTCTCTTTCGGGATCATGGGCCAGAGCCGGCCCGGGACCTTCGCCGAGCAGGTGGTCGTGCCGGCGGCCAACTGCCATCCCAAGCCGCCCCACCTGAGCGACGAGGAGGCGGGTGTCTTGGCCCTGGTCTACGTGACCGCCTGGCGCATGCTCATGACGCGGGCGCAGCTCCAGCCCGGGGAGACGGTCCTGATCCACGGCATTGGCGGCGGGGCGGCCCTGGCGGCGCTGCAGTTTGCCAAGCTGGTCGGGGCGGAGGTCTTCGTCACCTCCTCGTCCAACGACAAGCTCTCGCGGGCGCGGAAACTGGGGGCCGATCACACGCTCAACTATGACAAAGAGAGCGTCGTCAAGTGGATCGAGTACGAGACCTCGGGCCGAGGCGTCGATGTGGTGGTGGACGCGGTCGGAGCGGCCACGTGGTCGCTGGATCTGGCGTGCGTCCGTAAGGGCGGCCGGGTCGTCCTGTGCGGCGTCACGACCGGCGCGAAAGCGGAATCGGACCTGCGCGCTCTGTACTGGAACCAGCTTTCGGTCCTGGGCTCGACCATGGGGTCGGCGCAGGACTTCCGCCAGATGCTCCGGGCCGTGACGGTGAACAAGCTCGTGCCGGTGGTGGACAAGGTCTTTCGGCTGGGTCGTGTGCAGGATGCCATGGCGCGTCTGGAGACCGGCCGGCAATTCGGGAAAATCGCGCTGCGGGTCGCCTCGTAGGGCCGCGTCCCATAAACGCCACCGCACGGGCGGAAGTTTCGCCGGCGCCGGATTTCCCCGACATGGGCCGCCCGCCGGAGGGAACCCGGCGAACCCCGGGAGTCGTTAAGGGATAGAGAGTATATGGTGGTCAGCGCCAGTAGATTGGGAAAGGGTCGATTATGGTTATGACCGCATCGACAATGCTGCCCTTGGGGACGGAGGCGCCGGAGTTTACGTTGCCCGACGCCGAGGGCAACCTGGTGTCGTTTTCCGATTTCGCCGAGGCCCGGGCCGTGGTGGTGGTCTTCATGTGCAATCATTGTCCGTTTGTCAAACATGTCATCGACGGGTTCGTCAAGCTCGTTAGAGAATACCAGCCCCGAGGCGTAGCCGTCGTCGGGATCAACGCGAACGACATTCGAGGGTTTCCCGAGGATCGGCCGGAGAAG
>VGYL01001275.1 GCA_016872975.1 Planctomycetota bacterium | reverse complement strand
GAAGACGTCGTGCGAGGACGCACGACCTACGAAGAGGGCCCTTGGGAGCCTCAGAGAGTGTGTGAGAAGCCAGCCTTCTCCGGGTGGCATCGTCAAGCGGAGTCTGGGCTCCCAATCGCGATGTATCGCGATTGGGAACCCCCTTCGGAGCTTGGCGATGGCGGATGGCCCGTGCACCGGACCATCGCCAAGGCCGACCGGCCTTGACGATGCCACCCTTTTCACACACCCTCTCAGGTTTAGCCGTTACCGAAGTTGCCTGTCGAAGTTCATTAGGCGGGTCCAGACCGCGCAGCGGCTCGAGATTTTGCCGGCGTGGAAGGCAGGACTGCTCAGACCCGCGTAAACGCGGAACTCCAAACGGCTTCATCTCCGAACCTGCGATTGCCTTGCAGGCGCCCCGTGGCGGGTTGACGGCGTACGCCGCCGGGATTAGACTGCTGCCATGAACGGGCCGACAAAGGCAATGTGTCACCAAGTATGGACCTTTCAGGAGGATGAATTCCTATGAATTCCCGCACCAGGATTCTCAGTGGTCTGACTTTCATCGTGTCGTTCGCCTGCTGTCCCGGCGGCCTTCTGCACGCCGCGGGCGAAGACGTGGAGGAGGCGATCCGCCGGGTGCGCAGGGGCACGCTGGTCGTGGAGGCGACGCCGGGCGCCGAGGTCCGCGTCGAGCAACTGCGTCACGAGTTCTGGTTCGGCGCGGCCTTGGCCAACCACGTCTTCGGCGGACGCATGAATCCCGAGGAGGCCGCCCGGTATCAGAAGGTCTTCCTGGAGAATTTCAACGCGGCCGTCACGGAGAATGCCCTGAAATGGCACGACATGGAGCCGCGCCAGGGGCAGGTGAACTACGCCACGGTCGACGCGATTCTCCAGTGGACCGACCAGCACCAGATCCCCCTGCGCGGCCACAACATTTTCTGGGGCATTTCCAATCGCGTGCAACCCTGGCAGAAAGCCATGGATGACGCCACCCTGCGCGAGACCGTCAAGGCCCGTGCCCTGGACATCGGGACACGATACCGGGGCCGGTTCGCCGAGTACGACCTGAACAACGAGATGATTCACGGGAACTACTACGAAGACCGCCTGGGTCCCGAGATCACGCGGGATATGGCCCTGTGGGTGCGCCAGGGCGACCCCGAGGCCGTCCTCTATCTCAACGACTACGACATCCTGACCGGCCGGCGTCTGGACGACTACGTCGCCCACATCCAGAAACTCCTGGACCAGGGCGTGCCCATTGGCGGCATCGGGGTGCAGGGGCATCTGCACGGCGATTCCTTCGAGCCGGCGGTCCTGCGGGGCGCGCTGGCCCGGCTGGCGAAATTCGATCTGCCCATCGTCGTCACCGAGTTCAACTTCCCCGGCCAGCGCTCCAAGCACTACGGCAAACGCGGCGTGCAGCTTTCCGACGAGGAGGAACAGGCCAAAGCCCGGGCCATCGCGGACTATTATCGCATCTGCTTCGCCGAGCCGGCGGTCAAAGGCGTTCTGATGTGGGGATTCTGGGAAGGGGCGAACTGGATTCCCGTCTCCTCGCTGTACCGCCGGGACTGGTCGCCCACGCCGGCGGCGGAGGCCTACCGCGACCTGGTGTTCAAACAATGGTGGACCACCTGGCGCGGGCGGACCGACGCCCAGGGCCGGTGCGAGGTCCCCGCCTTCTACGGCCAGCACCGGGTGACCGCGGGCGGCCGGGAGATAGTCGTTGACCTCAAGCGGGCCGAAGGAACGAAGTCAGTCTCGTTCCAGTAGCCGAGGCCGGAACTGCTTGGACCCGCGTGAACGCGGAACTCCGAACGGTTACGCGCCACACAGGTGCTCGCCGCAGATCATTCAACGATCACCTTGCCGACATGCGTTTGCTGTATGGGTGGCAGCGTCAAGCGGAGTCTTCGGAGCTAGCGCATGTTTGACATGATCTGTCATAAGTCCTTGTAGAATAAGGGCTCCCGTTTGAGTTTGTCACTATTTCGGACTATGTCGTACTTCTTTTGCATCTGGTTTTGCCTTCGGTTCCGGTGCGGG
>VGYL01001274.1 GCA_016872975.1 Planctomycetota bacterium | reverse complement strand
CTCTGCCTGTTGCCGAGGAGATTGCTTCGTCGCTGCGCTCCTCGCAATGACGTAAATTCCAGTGACAGAAACGCCGATGCCCGACTCGGCCCGTTTTGAATTTCCTTCCTTTCGGTCATTGAGATTGATCTCCCCGCTGGCGCGGTGTGTTTGAGATTTGGGATTTGGGATTTGGTGCTTCCGCAACCCGACCCGGATCCCGGGTCACGAGCCACGGGTCACGGACCAACAAAGGGCGGTCGCTCGAACGTGAGCCCGTCGCCCTGGACGCGGGGATCGCCGGTGGCCCGCAGCGTGGCCATCAGTTTCTGCGACAGCTCGGCCCGCGTCTGCGCATAGGCGGGGTCCGCCGCGATGTTGTGCATCTGGTCCGGGTCCCGGCGCAGGTCGTAGAGCTCTTCGCCCGGCCGTTTGCCGAAGCCAAGCTGCCAGTGCTCCTGCCATTGGGGATTCTTGCGGTTCTGCACCATCCAGGCCTTCGTCGGGCTGGCGTCCAGGTCGCCGAAGCAGGCAAAGGTGTCCTCCCGCACCTGCTCGAAGGTGGGCTCGGTGGCCGGGTTGTCCAGCCCGGTCGGCGTGCCCATGGGCCAGCGGTCTGGGGCGAAGTTGCGGATATACAGGAAGTCCCGCGTGCGGAGCGCCCGTTGCGGATAGGGCAGATTCCCCGCGCGGGCCTGGGCCACGTGCCGCTCGCGGCCGGTGACGACGTGATCCCGTGCGGGGTCGAGCCAGCCGCTCTTTTGCGAGGCCAGCAGCGGCACGATGCTGCGTCCGGTCATGCACGCCGGCACCGGCTCTCCCGCAGCCTCCAGGAACGTCGGCGCCAGGTCCATCAGGTTGACGAAGTCCTCCACGACGCGTCCGCCCGGCGCTTGGGACCGCCACTGCGCCAACAGGGGCACCTGGGTCCCCAGGTCGTACAGGTTGCACTTGCCGCGCGGGAAACCGGGAATGCCATGGTCGCCGCTGACCACGATCAGGGTGTTCTCCCGCTCTCCGATTGCGTCGAGCTTTTGCAGGAACAGACCCATCATCCGGTCGAGCGCGAGCACCTCCCCGAAGTAGTCGCACATGTCCTCGCGAATCTCAGGTACATCCGGCAGGAACTTCGGCATGCGCCCTTGGAGATCGTCGGGATTCAGGCCCCAGAGGGCCTTGCCAGAGCCCTGGGTCCACTTGCGATGCGTGTTGGTGGGCCCGAACCAGTAACAGAACGGTTGGCCGCGCGGACGATCCGCGAGAAAGGCCTCGAAGTTTTGCAGGGCTTCCGCGCAGATCTCCCGCTTCGCCTCTTCCGGGGACTTGCCCGCCTGCACCAGCTTCGTCGCGTTCTGCGAGAACGTGCAGAAGCGCCGGCCGGCCTTGGCGTACTCGCGGGCCTTGCCGCCATAGGGTGCGTCCACGGGAGTGCCCGGGCTCCACACCTTGTAGGTGTAGCCGATGTGATAGCCCGCCTTCTCCAGCAACAGCGGATAGCTGGGGATAGCCGCGTCCCACTGGGCCCCCTGCAGAATGGCGCCCAGGCCCGTGCGATAGAAGTACTGCCCCGAGAGCAGCGAGCTGCGGCACGGCGTACAGGACGGCGCCGTGACGTGCGCGTTGTTGAAACGGATGCCCTCGCGCGCGAACTGGTCCATCACGGGGGTCTTCAGGGCCGTATTGGGACCGAAGGTGTCGTAGACGCTGGCGTAGCGGCCCCAGTCGTCGGCAAAGAAGAAAAAGATGTTGGGCCGGCCCTTTCCCGTGGCCGCCGCACCGGACGCCAGGCCGGTCCGCATACCCGCCATCCCCGCAGCGGTCAGCGCCGCCCCTTTCAGAAAGCCCCGGCGGGACAACGCCAAGCCCTCCGGCCCGGCCCTCCTCGTTTCGTTCTTCATCGGATTGCCCTTTCTTCTCTTGACGCTTCTGAAGGAATCCCAAACCCGAAGGGAATTCCAAGCATCAAATCACAAGGAAATTCCAAATTCCAAGCACCAAATCCCAAACACACCGCGCCAGCCGGGAGATCAATCTCAAATCCAAAGCGCCAAGGCTCAA
>VGYL01001273.1 GCA_016872975.1 Planctomycetota bacterium | reverse complement strand
CCGTCCGCGTGTCGGCGAGACTGAAGGCCACGGTGCCGCCGGTCCGCAACGGCATGCGCAGGCCCAGGTCCGCCTGGAGGCGTTCAATCTGGGAGGCAGTGACCGTCGGGACGAGCAGACCGTCGATAAAGACGGCCCGGCCCTGGGGCTGATCCGTGCGGAGCACGTTGGCATTCGCGAAGAAAGAGGCCTCGAACTTGGCCTCTTCCGCGCCGAGCTGCGCCGCGGCGATGGCGGGACTGATCAGGGCGGTGCGAAGCTGCAGGTTGTTCTCCAGGGCCAGGGCCCGGGACTCGGCCAGCGACAGCTCGATCTGCGCCGGCGGCTCCGGCACGGCGGGCGGGACGTCGTTGGGCTCGGCCCGCTTCAGTTCCAGCGGCTCGATCCGGCGCACCTGCTCCCGCGACACACCCAGCTCGTGCAGGCCGTAACGTTGGGAGTCCGTCCGGCAACCCATCGACATTATGACAAGAGACAACACGAGCGCAGAAGAAATCCGACATCCGACATCCGACATCCGAAACAAATCCGAAACGGGAGAAAACCAGGAAAATCCAAAACGCCTGCCCGGGGCAGGCAGGCATGGCAGGGCCCGTCCGTGGTTTTGATCATTCGAATTTCGAATTTCGAACTTGTTTCGGATTGATCTCTCCGCGTTCGCGGTGTCGTGCTTCGAATTTCGGATTTCCGCCCGTGGGCGGCTTCGGATTTCGAGATTTGGATTTCGAATTTCTCGACTATTCATGCCTGAGCGCCTCAATAGGGTCCAACCGGGCCGCCTTGATGGCGGGAACCATGCCGAAACAGATGCCGACCACCGCGGCAAAGGCAAAGGACAGACCGATCGCCCACAGGGGAATATGGGCCAGGTCGAGCTTGACCTGCGGAATGTTGGCGATGGCCATGGTCAGCAGTTGGCCGAAGCCGACGCCGACGAGCCCGCCGAGGAAGCACAAGGTGACCGATTCGATCATGAACTGGGTCAGGATCGCCGAGCGGCGGGCGCCGACGGCCTTGCGCAGGCCGATCTCGCGGGTGCGCTCGGAGACCGAGACAAGCATGATGTTCATGATGCCGACACCGCCGACGAGCAGGGAAATGCCGACGATGCCGCCGGCGACCATGGTGACGATCACCGCGATCTTGTTGAACGTCTCGAGGGCGCTTTGCAGCGACTCGACGCGGAAGGTGTCCGGCTGGCCCGGCCGGACATTGCGGGTCCGGCGCAGAAAGAACCGCAGCTCCGCCTGGGCCTCTTCCAGCGTCTCGGCGGATTTGCCGGCCGCCATCGCGTACATCCACGGGTCGCCGAGTTTCTTGAGCGTTCGGAAGGGGACAAAGACCTGGTAGCGCTCCTGGCTGCTGTCGCCGATGATCATCTGCGGGCGGGGCTCGATCACGCCGACGACGCGAAACGCACTGTACCCGATGCGGATCGTCTCGCCGATGCAGTCCCGGTCGAGGCGCAGCCGGTCCCGCAGCTTCGGCTCGACCAAGCAGACCTGGCGGGCCTGCAGGTCGTCGATGTGCGAGAAGATACGGCCCAGCACCACGCGCCGGTGCTCGATCTGGTGGTAGGCCAGCTCGATCCCGGTGATCTCGACGTTGTCCACCGATTGCTCGTTGTATTTCACGGTGCGGCGGCCGACGCCGCCGATGCGGCTGAGCACCGCGACCGAGGGACAGTGCTCCAGCACATCGTCGAACTGCTCCGGCCGAAAGCGAAGCTGCCACCAGTTGGCGTGCCGCTGCGACCCGCGGTCGGGGCTCTGCGGGGAGAGGAAGATCGTGTTGGTCCCCAGCGTCTCCACCTGGCTGAGGATCTTGGCCTTCAGGCCGGTCAGAGCCGCGATGACCGCGGTCACCGAGGCCACGCCAATCACAATCCCGATCGTCGTCAAAATCGACCGCGTCTTGTTCGCCCAGATCTGGCCGAGCGCCAGGTAGACGCTCTGATAAAACAGCCGCAGGAAGGCCAACGGAATCGCCAGCACCGCTTTCATTTGGTCACCTTTCCGAGTTCCCGGATCAGATCCTGGCGG
>VGYL01001272.1 GCA_016872975.1 Planctomycetota bacterium | reverse complement strand
CCACCGTCGCCGGACGATCGCTCGTCTACAAGCCCTCGGCATCACGTTGGAAAGCATAACCCAGTGTCACTGGGGGCACTTGTAGCGTTGTAGTACTAAAGGCGGAACTCCAAACGGTCGCTCCGAACGCTCGCTGCCCGGGCCCAAATCCATGCTATCTTCCCGCCGGCACGCCCAGGCCGGCCAATCCCCTCTTCACCTGCTCCAGGTCCTCGTACACGATCCCCTGCATCCCTGCGTCTCGCGCCCCTTCGATGAAGTCGAGCCGGTCGTCGATGAGCACGCACCGGGCGGGCACCGTCCCGAGCTTCCGTGCGGCCCGCTCATAGATCTCCCGCTCGGGCTTGAACACGCCCTCGGCGCAGGAGAACGTCAGGGCGTCGAACGCCTCGTAGCCGAGCTCCACGAAGAACTCCATCGCGGGAATCTCGGTGTTCGAAAGCAGGCTGATCCTGTAACCGGCCTCCCGCAGCCGCCGGGCCAGCGCGAAGACCTCAGCGCGGGGACGGTACACCGCCCGGAACGCCTCGCCCCAGAGCGATCCCTGCCGCGGCAGGAGCCGGTTCAGGTCCCTGCAGACCCGTTGCCAGAAGACCGCCTCGACGATCGCGCCCTTTTGGAACGCCTCCCCGTGGGCGTTGTGCGCTCGCACATAGTCCTGCACGGACACCCCCAGCGTCCGGGCACAGTAGTCCATCAGCCCCGGCGCCGGATTCTCGATCAGCACCCCGCCCCAGTCGAACAGAACCGCCTCGATTCTCGTTTCCATCCTTCTACTTCCGTGGTTTGGAGGGGTTCCCCAAACGCGACAATTCGCGCTGGGGGGCCCCGTTCCGCGGTCACGCGGTCTTCGGAGCATCTGCCCCGGCGGGATTATCACCCCACCGGCCCGGCAACGCAACCGCAATCCCAACGGCCTTCACCCCAGTGCGATACGGGAAGTCTGAAGTGCAAAAGAGTGAAGAATGTCATTGCGAAGAGCGCAGCGACGAAGCAACCTCCCACCCCCGCTGGCGGGAAATCGCGGCGACACCCGGCTCCTCCTGCTTGACACTTCACACTTGAAACCCCTCCCTATCCCGCTCCGGTCCCTCCGACCGGCAGGACCGTCTCTGGCGGCCGAGTCGTGCCCGGCGTCCCCCCGCCGGCGGCCGCACTTTCATAGAGAGATGTCCTGCAACTCCTGTATGTTCCATAAAAATCAACAGTCCGCCACGAAGTATGCGCACGCCCCAGCGCGGCCTCCGGCCGTAGCCAAAACCGGTTCTCGCGCCAAGACGCCAAGATCGCCAAGTTCCGGAGAACGGAGGACAGAAGACGGCTAATCGAACCCTCTTCGCTGCAAGAAACGCAAGAGACGCGGAAATGTAGCCCCGCCGTCGTGGCGAGGGCGTCCCGCCCTTGCGTCTCGCGGGTATCCTGCCCGCGCTCTTGCGGGACGGGAACGGTCCGTCCGACACGGATTTCTTGCCGGGAACTGAGAACTGTCAACTGGGAACTCCACACCAATCGACAACCGGCTACTGACTACCGGCAACTGCTTTCCGACACGGATTCACACGGATGGACACGGATTTCTTGCTGGGAACTGACAACTGAGAACTCTCTGACAGCCACAGATTACGCCGATTGGCGCAGATTCCGGACTGAGAACTGCCAACGGAGAACCGGTCACCGCGAACTGAAAGAGGTGTAGGACCACCGCCCCCGGCCGTGGAATCAACTGGGAACCGACAACTGAGAACTGTCAACTTATGTGCCAACCGACTACCCCCTCCGGCCTGCGGGCGACGACTCCCAGGCGCCCAAGCCTATCAGGGCAGACCCCGCCAAACACCAAGAACCGCATTTTCATGCGAGAAATTCAGTCCGCCAAATGCCCCCGCGGGACGAGTTAAGAGTTTTTGTGTCGCGGAGCCGACACAAAAACTCCTAGCGCGGCCTTCGGCCGCAACCAAGAAGATGTCCGAATGTGTGGTAGAAGTTCCTGACAAAGACTCTAACTCGATCGTATAGGAATTTGTTTTTGTGGATAACTCCTGGG
>VGYL01001271.1 GCA_016872975.1 Planctomycetota bacterium | reverse complement strand
CAGGGCAAGCGGGACTTCCCGCAGAAGGTCCCGGTGGCGGTCGAGCTCGTGAATGCCGAGAACATCGAGAAGTACACCGCCTACGGCCGCAGCGAGTAGCCTGATCGAAGATTGGAACCATGGAATATTGGAATAATGGAATACGGGATGGCGAGGGGCATCCCCTCTACCCATTATTCCACCATTCCATCATTCCATCAGTCCATTCTTCCTGGAGAAGCCGGCCGGATGACACGCAAACACCTGTTCTATCTCATCGGTATCGCTGCGCTGGCCCTGGTGGTGGGCCGGTCGCTGGAGTTTCGCCGCCTCGATGAGAAGCGCGACGAAGAGCGGGCCGCCCGATTCAGTCCGGCCGAGTACGCCCGGGACTTCTGGGACAACCGTCTCTCCGCCGCTCTGGACCGGCCGGAGGCCGCCGCCCAGATGATCCGTCTCTTCAATACGGACATGAAGGCCGCGATCGCCCGGGGCCGGACCCTGGGCCAGAGCCGGGTCCATGCGTACCTGCTCCAAGGCACAGGCCGGATCGTGGCGGTTCAGAAGGAGGGGTTGCTCGTGAGTGTACTGGGGGACGATCCGAATCCGCAGATCCTCCTGTGCACCGGCGCGTACATCGCCGGCAACGCCGTCCGCGACGCGTCCGGGCTGATCGATGTCAGCAGCTTCTCCGATACGATGAAGTTCAACCGGATCAGCGCCGAGATCAACCGGATCGTCGTGCAGGAGGTGATCACGCCCTTTCTCGGGCAGACGCCGCAGGTGGGGATGAATGTGCGTTTCGTCGGCGCGGCGGAAGTGGCGGATGAGGCGACGGAGAAGACGCCGTTGGGAGAGAGGGAGGGGGCGGAGGGCCCCTGGCATCTCTTAAGGGTGGTCCCGATTCGGTTGGAAGTGGCAGAGAAATCCGAAGCCGCGGAGCGCGGAAATCCGAAATTCGAAATCCGAAATCCGAAACAAATCCCAATGCTCCAAACGGAAGAAAATCCAAAACCTCCCGCGCCGAGCCCAAGTCGGCTCTTGCCAACGGTTCTCCCGTCGGGCGCCAGCGTTTGGATCATTGGAATTTCGGATTTCGAATTTGTTTCGGATTTCGGATTTCGATATTCGAGTTTCCGCGCCTCACGGTCTCGGATTGGTCTGCGTGCCTGAAAAGGAACTGATATGGAACTCGCGCGGGTTGTTCTTGCGGCCGAGGGGGTGACCAAGCGCTTTGGCGGTGTCAAGGCGCTGGATGAGGCGCACCTGGAGGCGCGCGCGGGACAGGTGACGGCGGTCATGGGGGAGAACGGCGCGGGCAAGTCCACGCTCATGAAGGTCCTGGCGGGCGTTTACCAGGACTACGAGGGCCATATCCTTCTGAACGGGCGCGAGGTGGCCTTCGCCAATCCGCGGCAGGCCCAGGAACAGGGAGTGGCGATCATTCACCAGGAGTTGAACCTGATCCCCAATCTGAGCGTGGCCGAGAACATCTTCCTGGGACGGGAGTTCCTGGATGGGCTGGGGCTGATCGATTTTCGTAGGATGCGAAAGGAAGCGGGCGCTCTCTTACGGCGGCTGGATTTGGATGTGGATCCGCGCACGCGCGTCAGCACGCTGCGGGTGGGCCAGCAGCAGATCGTGGAGATTGCCCGGTCGCTGGCCTTGCACGCCCGCGTGCTCATCATGGACGAGCCGACCTCCGCGATCAGCGAGCGCGAGGTGGACGTGCTGTTTGGCCTGATCGCCGCCCTGACGCGCGAAGGCGTGGCCATCGTGTACATCAGCCACAAGATGGACGAGGTGTTCCGGATCGCCGACCGGATCACCGTCATGCGGGATGGGCGGACCGTGGGCGCCGCGCCACGGGCCCAGCTCAGCCACGACGATGTCGTCCGCATGATGGTCGGCCGCGACCTCAAGGACTTCTTCGTCCAGACAGGAGTTCTGCAAAATGGGGAGTTGGGCCTACTTGAGAAAGAAAGAAATCGGGAAGTGGGCCGGGGCCCGTTCGCGGCCGCCCGCGCCGGCGGGGCCGGCGGCGGATTCTCCTCGGACACCGCGCCA
>VGYL01001270.1 GCA_016872975.1 Planctomycetota bacterium | reverse complement strand
CATCCCCTGGAGGGCCCGCGGCGCGAAGCGGGCGGTGCCGTCCGGATTGCACGCCGGCAGGATCAGGAGCCGGCATTGGTCGCCGAGGCGCCGCAGCTTTCCCTGCTCGCGCCCGCGCAGGTCCTGGCCGGTCTCCATGATGTGGATCAGGTTGACCAGGCCGGTGAGTCCCTCGACCTCGTGGCCGTGCACCGGGCCGACGAACAGGATGACAGGCTTCTTTCGTGCGGCCTTGTCCATGTAGGCCGCCGCCTGCTGCCCGCCGATCGCCGAATTGAAATTGGCGCGCTGGGCCACAGGTTCCTTGTCACCGAACGTGACGAGGTGAAGCGGCCGTTCGCCCGGCGTGGTGGTCAAGGCTGTCGACTGGCCTCGTGCCAGACGTTCCAGGCGCGCGGCCAGTCCCTTCATGTCGCCGATCCAGAAGTCCGGCAACACCCGGTTGGGAATCCGCGCCTGCGCCTGGGCGTAGGTCATGCGTTCCACCTGGGCCGGGGGCCTGTCATTCTGCGCCAGACCCGTGGCGAGCAAGGCCGAAACGAGTACCAGGGCCCCTTGGCATCTGCCTCTATCCATCGTTCTTCACCTCCAACAACGCTGGTCCGGAGTTCCGCCTTCAGGCGGGTAGACATCGTCCGAACTTCCTTCTGTGGCCCTTTGCCGGCACGGCATAGAGCCGGCTGCGCCGCAAGACTGTCGAACCCGCCTGATGCGTTGTGACGAACAACTTCGGTAATCAGAGCGCGGCCATTACCGAACTTGTCCGTCAAGACTCATCAGGCGGAACTCCAAACGGCGGCTGATTATACCACGTTCCCCGAGAGGCTGCGACTTGAAATCGCTCACGGTTTGTTGGAGAATGCTCCTGTGTAGGGTGTGCTGTGCACACCATTTCTCTCGCCACGCTTGGTGTGCACAGCACACCCTACGGAGACAATCGCGGCGCGGTCGCGCCACCGCAGGACGGCGGACGATCGTTTCGACGGGGAGCCGGCATGAGCGATGTCACACGCATCTTGAATGCCCTCGAACGAGGGGACGCGAAGGCTACGGACGAGCTGTTGCCTTTGGTCTATGAGGAGCTGCGTCTGCTAGCGGCGCAGAAGCTGTCCCATGAGCCGCCGGGCCAGACCCTGCAGGCGACGGCCCTGGTGCATGAGGTCTACCTCCGCCTGGTCGGGGACGTCCCCCAGAGCTGGGAGAGCCGCGGCCATTTCTTCGCCGCGGCGGCGGAGGCGATGCGGCGGATTCTGGTGGACCGGGCCCGCAGTCGGAATTGCGCGAAACGCGGGGGCGGGGCCCGGCGGGTGGACCTCAATGACGCCGTGGCCGCCGTGGAAACCTCGCCCGAGGGTCTGCTGGCCCTGGATGAGGCCTTGACGAAGCTCGCCGAGACGGACGCCGAGGCGGCCACCTTGGTCAAGCTCGCCTACTTCGGCGGCTTGGACCTGGAGCAGGCCGCCGAGGTCCTGGGCATCTCTGGCCGCAGCGCCTACCGGCATTGGGCGTTCGCGCGGGCCTGGCTGTACCAGGCGATCGGGCCGGAAGGGTGACCTTGCCGGCGGGTTCTGCAAGCCCCGGACGATTTTTTTCAGAAGTTCCATTTTCTCTGTCAATTTCCCGCGCGGATTTCGCATGGGAAGATGTGCAGGAGCCATTGCCATGAACGCCCAAGCCGACAGTCGAGCCCAGAGAGTCAAAGCGACGTTCCTCGAAGCGCTGGACCGAGCGCCGGGAACGGAGCAGGCGTCGTACCTGGACGAGGTCTGCGGCGGCGACCCGGCGCTGCGCGGCGAGGTCGAGTCGCTGTTGCTGGCGCACCGGCAGGCCCGCGAGTTTCTCGATCCCGCCGCCTTTGGAGCGGGTCTGGGGCCGGACCAGTCGCCGCTGACCGAGGGCCCCGGCACGGTCATCGGCCGCTACAAGCTCCTGGAAAAGATCGGCGAAGGTGGCATGGCGGTGGTCTACATGGCCGAGCAGACCGAGCCGATCCGCCGCAAGGTGGCCCTCAAGATCATCAAGCTGGGCATGGACACCCGCCAGGTAA
>VGYL01001269.1 GCA_016872975.1 Planctomycetota bacterium | reverse complement strand
CGCGGAACGAGTCCGCGGTCACGGCTTGTCGGCGAGGAACCGGCACAGGGTCCGGACGTTTTCGGCGAACGTCCGGCAGCGAATCACGCCGGACGGGGGCTCAAGCCGGTGAAAGCGCAGCGCCCCAGCTTCAAGCCAGGCGCCGCGGTCGTCGAGACAGGCGACGATCAGCTTCACCTGCCGGGCGTGATCCGCATCTGCCCGGGGTGCTACTTCGGACAGCCGCGCCGGGTCGGCCGCGGCCAGTTTCTTATACTGGGCGTCGATCTCGTCGAGACGGGACTCCCACACGAACCCGTAATGCGTGGGCGTGTCGTCCCCACTGTAGGTCAGTTCGTACTTCCGCGTGAAGTACAGCGGACGATTGCTCTGGAACTCGTAGAACCGCGCCAGATTCCCGTCGGGCAGGAGCGACTGTCGCAGATAGGCCACGGCTCGAGGGACCGCTTCGAGATACTTGCGGTCGCCGGTCCGCTGATACAGCATCAGCAGCGCTTCCAGGACCGTCTGCGACTCGGCCCCGGCGATGGCCGGCGGCTCGAAGGCACGGCCCCAGACCGGCTGCATCTTGACATCATACGATTGCGCCCAAGCCGGCTGTGGCTCAGGCATTTGGGCCAGCAGCAGGAAGTCGCCGCCCCTTTTCGCGGCCTGCAGGGCCCGCTCGTCCCGATAGATCTCCCAGGCGTCCAGCAGGGTACGAATAACGTTCGGCACGAGATTGTCGTTGAGAATATAGCAGATGCGGGGCCGCTCGGCGTAGCCTTTGGGCGAGCGCGGCCAGGACGCGGGATACGAAGCCTTGACCACCGGGTACTCCTCGGGCCGGTAGGGCTGGAGCCGCTGGATGAAGACGAACCACCCGCCGTTGGGATACTGCATGAGCAGCAGACTGTCGAGAGCCCGCCGGGCGGCATTATGGACTTCCTGATTCTCGAACCGAAGAACCTGGTCCAGACGCATGAGAAAGCGCGTCGCGGCCTGGGTCGTGTCGTCATCCAGATTCGTGCGGACGGGCCGCTTGTCCCCCGGCGCCGTGGTGACGAAGTAGTCCCATCCTCCCGTGTGGAACTGCCCCTGCATCAGGACCCGGGCAGCGTCCAAGGCAGCTTCGAGGCAGAGCCGCTCGCTTGTCGCCTCGTAGGCGTCGAGGAAGGCCTCGCCGATGGTCGGCGTGCCGGGCGGCTGCACCCAAACGCGACCGTCCTCCACGAAACCCTCTGCCTCGTGCAGTGTCAGATCGCCGCTGTACTCCCAGAGGTAGCCGCCGTGGCGTGCCACCTTCTCCTGGAAGAAGCGCACGGCCTTCAGCAAAGCGGCCGTGGTCTCGGCGCGCGTGACCGGCGTCTCCGTAAGCGATGGCTTCTGGAGCGGCTGGAAGGTGTGCTTGACGGAAGTCGGGGTTCTCGGGGCGGGTGCCGCCTCACCCCGTTCCGGCATGAACTTGCCACTTTCCGGACTGATCGCCCGGGCCCGCGGGTCACCATCACGCGGACGGTCCCCCTCCCGTGGGCGATCCCCGTCGCGCGGACGATCTCCCTCACGCGGGCGGTCCGCGTCGCGTGGTCCCTTGCCTTGCCGCTTGGCCTGTGCCTCCGGGCTGACACGGCCGGGCTGATCGCCGTCGCGCGGCCCTTGGGTGGGGGAGCCTTCGCCTTCCCGGAAACCGGCCCCAGCCAGCACCAACACGGCTCCTGCCAGTACTATCATCCGCCTTTTCATAGTCACATCTCCTTTCCTCGCTCGTGTTCCGAAAACCGATGGGACCTGCGTTGCCTCAGTGAAGCAAGCCCCCTCCTACGGTTTCTTCACGAGAAACAGGGCGTCTTTGGACCCGATGGTCACGGCGCGTCCGACGTCTGCGCCGTTGTTCGTCTGCGGGTCCTGCCTGGGAGTGCCGGTGAGACGTCGGAACTGCTGTCCCGGGAAAAGCCCCGCGAGATCGAACGTGTAGGGCCGGGCCGAGGGGTTCGCCAGCACCAGTCCCTGCTCGAATTCGCGGTATATGACGTCCGGATGAGCATATGCCCGGATTTGACGGATCCAGAGC
>VGYL01001268.1 GCA_016872975.1 Planctomycetota bacterium | reverse complement strand
GCATATGAAAGGACACCTCTATTGATTATGGATTATGGACTAGCGATTATTGGAAGAGGAGTCCGGACCCTCCTATGAAATCATCAATTATCAATCATCAATCATCATTGTCCCCAGCACTGGATCGGGTGTTCATTCGCGACTTGGCGCTTCGCTGTACCGTGGGCGTCGATGAGTTGGAGCGCCGGGAGAGGCAGGGTATTCTCGTGCAGATCACCCTGTACACGGATCTCCGCAAGGCCGGCCGCACGGATGCCCTGGAAGACACCATCGATTACCGGGCCCTCAAGAAACGTATCCTCCATCTGGCGGAGCAGACGCGGTTCTACCTGATCGAGGCGCTGGCCCAGAGCATCGCCGACGAGTGTCTGCGGGATGAGCGCGTCGCGCAGGTGGAGGTGGCGGTCGAGAAACCGGGGGCCCTGCGGTTCGCCCGGACCGTGGGAGTCAGCATTGTCCGAGGCCGAGGTGGGTAGGAAGCTCGGTCACGCGGGGAGCCGGCATGAGCGATGTCACACGGATTCTGAACGCCATTGAACCGGGGGACGCCAAAGCGACGGACGGACTGTTGCCCCTGGTCTACGAGGAGCTTCGTCTTCTCGCGGCGCAAAAGCTCTCCCACGAGCCGCCGGGCCAGACCCTCCAGGCCACCGCTCTCGTCCATGAGGCCTATCTGCGGCTCGTCGGCGACGGCCCGCAGAGCTGGAACAGCCGGGGCCACTTTTTCGCCGCGGCGGCCGAGGCCATGCGCCGGATTCTCGTCGAGAATGCCCGACGGAGAAAGAGCGCCAAACAGGGGGGCGACCGACAACGGATTGGACTGACGGATGCCGATCCCGCCGCCGAGGCCCCCAGCGACGACCTGCTGGCCCTGGATGAAGCGCTGACACAACTCTCGGCCGCGGAGCCGGCCATGGCGGACCTCGTGAAGCTCCGTTATTTCGCGGGCCTGACCATCGAGCAGGTGGCCCGGATTCAGGGCATCTCCCGGCGTTCCGTGATCGACCACTGGGCCTACGCCCGGTCCTGGCTGGCGCGCCAGATCGCCCGCGACGGCAAGACGCCGCCGCCCTGACAGACGAGGCGGGGGAAGAGGGGACATTCCACTTTCTCGTTCGGAGCGGGCTCCCTGGGCGGGGGCGGCGACAAGAAGCAGAATGCCCCCTTTTCTTTGCGGCAGAATTTTCGCGGATTTTTCATTTTTCCACTGCCCTGTTGCCGCGCGATTTTCGCACTGTACACCGGAGAACGCTTATGGCAGAACCTGGGACAGATGACAACCGAGAAAGGGTCCGGGCGATCTTCTGTGCAGCCTACCGCAAGACCGCCCCGCCGGAACGATCCCGGTATCTCGACGAGGCGTGCGGCGTCGGGACCGAGTTGCGGGCGGAACTGGACTCGCTTCTGGAGGCCCATGAGAAATGGGGCGATTTTCTCGAGGCCCCCCTCTTGGGTCCCGACATCACTCCTGAGGAACCCCTGGTAATGGAAGGCCCCGGTACGGCCATCGGACGCTACAAACTCCTGGAGAAGATCGGCGAAGGGGGCATGGCGGTGGTCTACATGGCCGAGCAGGAGCATCCCATCCGCCGGAAGGTGGCCCTCAAGATTATCAAGCTGGGTATGGACACCCGCCAGGTGATCGCCCGCTTTGAAGCGGAAAGACAAGCCCTGGCCCTGATGGATCATCCCAGCATCGCCAAAGTCCACGATGCGGGTTCTACCGAGACCGGAAGGCCCTACTTCGTCATGGAACTGGTCCGGGGAGTCTCCATCACCGAGTACTGCAATGGGAATAATCTGGGCACCAAAGACCGCCTGCGCCTGTTCCTCCAGGTCTGCCAGGCTGTGCAGCATGCCCATACCAAAGGGATCATCCACCGGGATATCAAGCCTTCCAATGTCATGGTTACGAGCCATGATGGTGAACCCCGTCCCAAGGTGATCGACTTCGGCATTGCCAAGGCCACCAACCAGAAGCTGACGGAAAAGACGCTCTTGACCCGCTATGCCCACCTGATCGGCACGCCCGCCTACATGAGTCCGGAGCAG
>VGYL01001267.1 GCA_016872975.1 Planctomycetota bacterium | reverse complement strand
TGAGCCCCTCGCCCTATCGACTCCAACCAGTTCGAGGCCCTGTATCGGCGCACCAGATCGGGGCCGCCCCCGAGATCTCGCAGACGCTCTGACGTCAGAACGGCACCTTGGGGCCATTGTTGCAGGATTTGGTTTATTTTTGTCATTCCTACCGCACTTTCGGTCTATTCATCCTCGCATATTCAAACTGCCACAGGGTAGTTTAAAAATGTGTATGTAAACGTACTTGGAATCTACTTATCTGTGCAAATATAAACCATGTCTGCGACCATGCAAGCAAAGAATCGTAGCCAGCCCGGGCGGCCAGACCTACCCCGTGCCAGGAAAGCTGGGTGCGGGGAGAAGCGCCGACTGCGCGAGGTTGAAGACCACTTGACTCTCTACAGGCCGGCGGACATGATAGGGGCCATGATGCTCGATTGTGCGTCGGTCTTTCGTTGTCAATAAGAGGTGTTTTTCATGTCGAGTCGCGATAAACAGAAGTGGTTCGGGTTGGTGTGGTTGGCGATCGGTGCAATCGGGGTGGGAACAGCCGGGGCCCAGCCGGTGCGGTTCACCAAGATCGTGCTCGATAAGACGTTCCGGTCGGAGGGGGTCGCGGTGGGGGATGTCAACCGCGATGGGAAGCTCGACGTGCTGGCGGGGGAGGTCTGGTACGAGCAGCCACAGGCTGTTTCTATCTCGGGGGCCGCGCCCGGCCCATGGAGCGATGCGCGACGGCAGGGCGGGCAGGATCTCGGGCGTGAAGGGGCCGCGCCCGACTGGAAGATGCACGAGATCCTGCCACTGGGCCAATATGACTACAAGACGGGCTACAGCAAGACGTTCGCGAACTTCGCCTGCGATGTCAACGGCGACGGCTGGATCGACTCGGTGATTACGACGATGATGGGCGAGCCCTCGCTGTGGTACGAGAACCCGCAGGGCAAGCCGGGCCACTGGAAGGTCCACACCGGGACCCGCAGCGCGTGCAACGAGACGCCGCTGTTCGCGGACCTGCTGGGCAACGGCAAGCCCGTGGCGATCTGGGGCGTGCAGCCGGAAGGGTACATCGCCTGGTTCAGTATCCCGCAGGACCCGTACCAATTGTGGAACATGCACATCATCGCCGGACCGAAGGCCCCGGGCAGCCAGCGGTACGATCACGGCCTCGGTGTCGGCGACATCAACGGCGACGGCCGCAACGATGTCCTCATCCAGCAGGGCTGGTGGGAGGCCCCCCAGGACCGCAAACAGGAGAACTGGAAGTTCCACCGGGCGGACTTCCGGCCGGCCTGCGCGGATATGCTCGTTTACGATGTCGATGGCGACGGGGACAACGACGTCATCACCAGCTCGGCCCATGACTACGGCATCTGGTGGTTCGAGCAGTTGCCCGGCGGGAAGTTCCAGCGGCACGAGATTTCCAAGAGCATCTCGCAGACGCACGCCCTGCGCCTGGCGGACCTCAACGGCGACGGCATTATGGACTTCGTCACGGGCAAGCGGTATTTCGCCCACAACGGCAAAGATCCCGGCGCCTTCGAGCCGGCGCTCTTGGTCTGGTTCGAGATTCAGCGGCCCGAAAAGGGCAAGGTCCAGTTCGTCCAACACGCCATCGACGACGACTCCGGGATCGGGACCCAGTTTGAGGTTGTGGACCTCAACGGCGACGGCTTGCTGGATATCGTCACGGCCAACAAGAAGGGCGTGCACGTGTTCCTGCAGGAGGGGCCCCCGCAGACCATCGCGCTCTTCGACGGCAAGACCTTCGACGGCTGGGAGGGCAATCTCGATTACTTCCGTATCGAGGACGGCGCCATCGTTGGGGGCAGCCTGGATAAGGCGATCCCGCGCAACGAGTTTCTCTGCACGAAGAAGGAGTACGGCGATTTCGAGCTGCGGCTGAAGGTGAAACTGCTCGGCGACCTCGCCCGGGCCAACGCGGGCATCCAGATCCGCAGCCGGCGTATCCCCAATCACCACGAGATGATCGGCTACCAGGCGGACATGGGCCAGAAATACTGGGGCTGCCTCTACGATGAATCGCGGCGGAACAGGATTCTGGCCCAGCCG
>VGYL01001266.1 GCA_016872975.1 Planctomycetota bacterium | reverse complement strand
CGCCTGCCTGCCGGAGGAGTTTGCCGGCACGAAGGCGGAGCCGGTGCCGGGACCGACGACCAACGCCGTGGCGGAGCTGGCCCGGCAATACAACATGTACGTGATCTGTCCCCTCCGGGAACAGGCGGGTGACCGCGAATACAATACGGCGGTCCTGCTCGACCGCAAAGGCAACATCGCCGGCCATTACCGCAAGGTTTTCGTCTTCTGGGGCGAAGGGGTGCATTGCAGCACCGAGGGCGTGAAGGTCTTCGAGACCGACTTCGGCCGGATCTCGATCCTCACCTGCTTCGACCTGAACTACCCCGAGTTGTGGCAGCGCTGCGACGACCTGGACGCGGACATCGTCTTCTGGCCCAGCGCCTACGGCGGCGGCTCGCCCCTGAACGCCTTTGCCATCCTCTATCATTACTACATCGTGCCGGTCGGGGCGGGCAATATCGTGGACATCACGGGCCAACCCTTCGAGCCGGTCGAAAAGCCCCTGCCCCAGCAGTTCATCGCCACGCTGGACCTCGACCGCTCCTTCGCCCATTACGACTTCAACCGCAAGAGGGTCGAGAAGATGCTCAAGGAGCACGCGGGCGAGATCAAGGTCGAGAGGATGCTCAGCGATGAGGACCTGGCCCCCTGGTGGCTGTTCCAGGCGACCCAGCCCGGCGTCCGCACCCGTGACCTCCTCAAGAAACATGGCATCGAGACCCTCCGCGAGTACCAGCACCGCAGCCGCCGGCAGATCAACGAGGCCCGGGAAAAAGGCGAGAGGATATAGCCTGAGAACACCAATCGACAGCCGGGGGCGGCTGGGGTGCCCCTGTTCCACCAGGGGACCGCAACCTCCAGTCCAGGCCGGGTCGCCGGCTTGCCGCCGGGCCGGATTTCCGTATGATGGAGGAGCCTGCGGCGGGCAGATAGACGACGTGAGCGGTCGGCCAGGCGCCGTGAGTCAATGGTAATGCGATACAGGGGACGATAGCGATGGAACAAACACGAATCTCGAGGCGATCTTTCTTGAGGGCGGCGGGAGCCGCGTTGACTTTGCCCGCATGGCAGTCCGTGACGGCCGGGGCCGCCGGGAAGCCGGCACGTCCCAATATCCTGTTCTGCATCGCGGATGATGCCTCGTGGGCGCACATGGGAGCCTACGGATGCTCGTGGGTGAAGACACCCGGGTTCGACCGTGTGGCCCGCGAGGGGGTGCTGTTCACCAATGCCTACACGCCCAACGCCAAATGCGCGCCGTCGCGCTCCTGTATTCTGACCGGCCGCAATTCCTGGCAGCTCGAAGCGGCCGCCAATCACTGGTGCTACTTCCCGGCCAAGTTCAGGACCTACGCCGAGACACTGTCCGCGCAGGGCTATCACGTGGGCTTCACGGGCAAGGGCTGGGCGCCCGGCGTGCCCGGCGAGAGCGACGGCAAGCCGCGGCAGTTGACGGGCCGGCCGTACCAGGCCCGCAAGCTGACACCTCCCACGAAGGCGATCAGTCCCAACGACTACGCCGCCAACTTCGCCGACTTCCTGGCCGCCCGGCCGCCGGAGACGCCCTTCTGCTTCTGGTATGGAGGCCTCGAGCCGCACCGAGGGTACGAATTCGATTCGGGCCGCAAGAAGGGTGGCAAGCAGCTCGACCAGATCGACCGCGTCCCGGGCCAGTGGCCCGACAACGAGACCGTGCGCGCGGACCTGCTCGACTACGCCTTCGAGATCGAGCACTTCGACACGCACCTGCAGCGCATGCTGGCGCAGTTGGAGGAACGCGGCCTGCTGGACAACACGCTGGTCGTCGTCACGGCCGACAACGGCATGCCGTTCCCGCACGTCAAGGGCCAGGCGTACGATTACTCGAATCATCTGCCGCTGGCGATCATGTGGAAACAGGGTATCCGCAATCCGGGCCGCAAGGTGGACGATTTCGTCAACTTCATCGATTTCGCCCCGACGTTCCTGGAGCTGGCGGGCGTCGATCCCGAGGGGGCCGGGATGCAGCCGATCACCGGCCGCAGCCTGACCGAGATCTTCCAATCGACCGAAGCGGGCCGGTGCATCGCCGCGC
>VGYL01001265.1 GCA_016872975.1 Planctomycetota bacterium | reverse complement strand
GGCTACCATCTCATAAACACTTGAACAAACCGCCGAAATATGATTCCTGATGGGTATACAAGCTGGAACGGCACATATATTTAATGGCAATCTGCCATTGGGGGTTCGGCTCGGACGGCGGCCCGATAACCGCGTCGTCCGATCCGACAACACATGTCTTGGGGGGTACGTTATGGTGCGGCGTAGAAGTATTGTCTCGATTCTTCTGGTAACCGCTCTGGGCCTGTCGGCACAGGCCGGTCCAATCACCTACAGCGGGGAGTTGACGTCCGGCAACGGAATCACCGGTTTTCCCGACAATCCCTGGCTCAAAGGCAATACGACCTTCTCGTGGCAGGTCACCGACCACGGCACCGGCCTCTATACCTACACCTACCAGTTGGCGGTCCCACACAGATCCAAGGAGATCAGCCACCTGACCATCGAAGTCTCGCCGACGTTCACCGCCGCCAATCTGCTGAGTGTCCTGGCAGGAACCCCGGACAACGGACAACCGGCAACCTATCCGAAGGGGAACAGCGACCCCGGCATGCCCGACTTCATGTGGGGCATCAAGTTCGAAGACGGGTTCGGCCCGAACAACTACGACTGGACCGTCTCGTTCACCAGCGACCGGGCCCCGATGTGGGGCGACTTCTATGCCAAAGACGGCCGGGCAGGCCCCAACAAGGTCGCCATCTGGAACGCGGGATTCACCGCTTCCGATCTCGATCCGCTGGCGCCGGTCGGCAATGGTTCGGTCGGCCACCACATTCTGGTCCCCAACACCGCGGCCTACGTGGTTCCGGCCCCGAATGCCGTCCTCCTGGGCTGCCTCGGCACCGGCTTGGTCAGCGGGCTGCGCAGACGCCGCGCGCTCTGATCTTCTCGGCCACTACTCGTCCTCTGGGGCTGTGACGGTCCATCCGCCGCAGCCCGTTCTCTTTCGCTCAGGTTCGGGCGCCGTCCCGCCAGGAGCATCGCCCCCCCGCCGACCGGGCTCGTTCGTCACAGGCGTTCCCACATTCTCACGCGCCGGCACGACCACTTGCGAACAAAAGTCTCGACGGCGGCCTACTGCTATGAGATAATGGGGCCGATCAAGAACTGAGCAGGTTGAGTGCTATGGATACCAGAGCAGGTTTAGATATTGCGACGCAAGGAAACGCCGCCGTCGCCTCGTTCAAGGGCACGTGCCTCAGCGACGTGACGGAGATTACGAACGCCTCGGCCCAAGTCAAGCAGTATATCGAGACCAATCGGCCCAAGCAAATGGTCTTCGACTTCGATGGGGTGAAGTTCTTTTCTTCTCAGGTTCTGGGGCTGCTCCTGGAGGCGCGGGCCCGCCTGGAAACCCACAGCGGCCAGGTGGCGATCACCTCGCTCAGTCCGCAACTGGAGCGGGTCTTCAAGATTACCAACCTCGACACGATCTTTCGGTTCTACCCGGACAGGACGGCCGCTCTCCAGGAAGCCGCACCGCGGCACAACTGACGCGGACCCATCCACACGCCAGTCCCGCGCTCACGCCCGTGTCGATTTGGAGTGCCGTACGGCCGACGTGTCCCGGCTTTCCTTGTTGTGGTCCTCCAGCAGTTTCATGGCTTTCTTCACATCGGAGACCTTCAGAACGCCGGTGGTGCGTCCCCCCTTGGCCCCGGCCGTGCAGTACGCGTAGGAGATGTTGATATGGCCCTTGGCCAGCTTCTCCGCCACTGTGGCCAGGGCCCCGGCCTTGTTGGCCAGATTCACGCAGAGAACATCCGTCTCGTTGTACGGCATATTCAGCTTCGCCAGAACATCGCGGGCCCGGCCGGGATCCTCAAAAACCACCCGCATCACACCGTGCTCCGCCGAATCCATCATGGTAATCGCCACGATGTTGACCCGCTCCCGGGCAAATTCCGTCAACGCCCGTGCCAGCACGCCCGGCTTATTGACCATGAAGACCGAAAACTGTGATGCTACATACATGCCTTCGCCTTTCCAATACCATTCTGCGACACGCGCCCGGACCGCCCTCTCGATCCGATCGTTCGATCCGACCCGGATCGGACGGCGATTCCGAACCCAATTCTA
>VGYL01001264.1 GCA_016872975.1 Planctomycetota bacterium | reverse complement strand
AGAGATGAGACTCTGCGGGAAAGCATCTTGGCGGAGGTCCGTGTATCAAGGGGGCACCCTTCCTCGCCCTCTGCGTGATCCACGGCGTCATAGAATTCTGGTTGACAATATGTAGCCATGTGGCTACACTGCGGACATAATGATTGAGCTTCGCAAAACTGAGGCATTCGCCAAATGGCTTGATGGGCTGCACGACCTTCGCGCACGTGCCCGTATCCTTGTCCGGATTGAGAGGTTGGCGGCGGGAAGCCCCGGCGACGTTGGGGCCGTTGGTGAGGGTGTTTCAGAGTTGCGGATCGACTATGGACCCGGCTATCGGGTGTATTATAGGAAGCACGGACGGAAGGTGGTAATCCTGTTGGCAGGCGGCGACAAGAGCACGCAAGCCAGGGATATCAAGACCGCTTTACGCCTGGCACAGAATCTGTAGGAACAGTCATGGCCAAGACCATCACCAGCAAATACGATGTCGCGGAACATCTCAGAACTCCCGAAGAGATGGCGGCTTATCTCGAAGCTTGCCTGGAGGAGGCGAATGGCGATGCGGCTTTCATTGCGAAAGCTCTGGGAGATATCGCCCGCGCCAAGGGGATGGCACAGGTCGCGCGGGATGCCGGGCTGTCGCGCGAGAGCCTCTACAAAGCGCTCTCGGGGGAACGGAGTCCCAGTTTCGACACCATCCTCAAGGTCATACGCGCACTCGGGTTCGAACTGCACGCCCAAGCCGTTCCCGCGGAGAGCGGAAAGGCCCAACGAGGCGCCTGAGTCTCTGCCGCCAGGGCACGTTCAGGCGCCCACGAGCATGGCGGTGCCGACCTCGTTGGCCTTCGCGGGGCCGAAGAGCAGCTCGACCAGCTTCAGGGCAAAGTCGATTGCGGTGGCCGGACCCTGGCTGGTGACGCAATTGCCATCGACCACCACCCGCTCCCGGGAGACGTAGGCGGGGTCCAGCTTGCCTTGGAGGGCGGGAAAGCAGGTCGCCTTGACCTTGTCGATCAGCCCGTGCGGCCGCAGCACCACCGCGGGCGAGGCGCAGATGGCCCCGTACAACCTTCCCGCCTGCTTCTGTCTTTTGAGCATCTCGATCAACGCCGCTGAATCTCGCAGATGCTCCGCGCCGGGCATGCCGCCGGGCAGGGCGATGCAGTCATACGTCTGGCCCGCGCAATCGGCGATCAAGGCATCGGCGACCAGTTTCACGCCCCGGCTGGCGGTCACCTGGAGCTTGTCGACCGAGGCGACCGTAACGTCCGCCCCGGCCCGCCGCAACGTGTCGATGAGGCAAACCGCCTCGATCTCCTCGGAACCATCGGCAATCGGAACGAGCACGCGCTTGGCCATCGGAATCCCTTTCAGGAGAAGCAACGACCCGTTTTGAATTTTAGATTTTGATCATTTGTGCTTGTTTCGGATTTCGGATTTCGGATTTTCTCTATTATCTCATCCGCCATCTCCCGTGTTCCTACGGCGGTCGGATCGTCGCGGTTTTCCTTCAAATCGTAGGTGACCTGCTTGCCCTCGGCAATAACCGCGGCCACGGCGTTTTCCAGCCGGTCCGCCTCGGCCGTCTTGCCGAGGTGCCGCAGCATGAGGACGCCGCTGAGGATCACGGCGGTCGGGTTGACCTTGTTGAGGCCCTTGTATTTCGGGGCGCTGCCGTGCGTGGCCTCGAAGGTGGCCCCTTTCTCGCCGATATTGGCGCCGGGGGCGACGCCCAGCCCGCCGACCAGGCCTGCGCACAGATCGCTGACGATGTCGCCGTACAGATTCGGCAGCACGAGCACGTCGTACAACTCGGGCTTCTGCACGAGCTGCATGCACATATTGTCGACGATCCGATCCTCGAACTCGATGTCCGGGTAGTCCTTTGCCACTTGCCGACTGACCTCCAGCCACAGGCCGTCGGAGAACTTCATGATGTTGGCCTTGTGCACGCTGGTGACCTTCTGGCGGCCGTTCTTGCGGGCGTACTCGAACGCGAACCGCACGATCCGGTCGGTCGCGGTCACGGAGATCGGCTTGATGCTGACCCCGGCGTCCGGGCCGATCTTCTTCTTG
>VGYL01001263.1 GCA_016872975.1 Planctomycetota bacterium | reverse complement strand
ACGGCCCTTTACCGTCGATGAGATCGAGGCGGCCCGGCTGGCCCTGGAGTTGTGCACGGCCCGGCTGGGGGCCCTGCGGGAGCACGACCGCTGGCTCGGGGCCAAGCTCGCCGGCGGCCTGCGCGAAGCCCTGGCCCTGCTGGTCGGACCGCGCCACACCTGGGCCAAGATCGTGACCCTCCTGCTCGTTGCGGCCGCGGCCTTTCTGGTCTTCGCGAAAGGCAATTACCGGGCGGAGGCCTCGTTCGTCCTGGAAGGCACCGAGCGGCAGGTGGTGCCGGCGCCCTTCGACGGCTACCTCAAGGCGGTCCACGTGGAAGTGAGCGACGCCGTCGCGGCCCACGAGACGTCTCTGGCGGAGCTGGATACGGTGGAGCTGCGCCTGCGCCTGGCGGAGGCGAAGGCGGACCGGGCCGGTTACTTCAAGCAGATGGACGCCGCCATGCGGGACGGCCAGACCGCCCAGGCCCAGATCGCCGAGGCCAATGCCCAGAAGGCCCAGGCCCAGATCGATCTGCTCGAGTACCTGATCGGCCAGGCCCGGCTCGTCTCGCCGTTGAGCGGGACGGTCGTGGAAGGCGATCTCAAACGCCAGATCGGGGCCCCGGTCAAGACGGGCGATATCCTCTTCGAAGTCACCCCGTTGGAGTCCCTGCGGGCGGTGCTGCACGTGCGGGAGGACCAGATCACCGACGTTCAGGTGGGCCAGCGGGGGACCCTGGCGACGGCCTCCTATCCGGGCCAGTACATCACCTTCGAAGTCGAGCGGGTCAACCCGGTGGCCGAGGTGGTCAAGCAGAAGAACGTGTTCAAGGTCCGGGTCCGGTTGCTGGAGCTGCACTCCTGGATGCGGCCCGGCATGGAAGGGGTGGCCAAGATCGATCTGGCCCGGCGCTCCTACGCCTGGATCTGGACCCGCAAGATCGTCAACTGGATCCGCATGAAGCTGTGGCTGTAAATGGATCGACCGACATTCCATGAAGCCTGGTACCGGGTGGCCGGCCTGCGGCCGCGGCTGCTCTCGGGTGTGCACGTGCATCGCCAGCACTTCCGGGGCCAGCCGTGGTACATCCTCGAAAATCCCACGAGCGATCAGTATTCCCGGGTCAGCGAAGAGGCCTATCGCTTCGTCGGCCTGCTCAACGGCCGGCGCACCGTCTCCGACGTGTGGCGGCTCTGCAGCGAGCAACTGGGCGACCGCGCCCCCACCCAGGGCGAGGTCATCCAGCTTCTGGGACAACTGCACGCGGCCAACCTGTTGTACGTCGAGTTGGCGCCGGACAGCGAGGCCCTGTTCAACCGGTATCACAAGCGGGTCACGCGCCAGGTGCAGAGTTACCTGATGAACCTGCTGTTTTTGCGTATCCCGCTGCTGGACCCCGATCGGTTTCTGGATCGCTGGGTGGGCCTGTTCGGCCGGGTCTTCAGTTGGGTGGGCTTCGTGCTGTGGCTGGCCCTGCTGGCGACGGGCGTGTACTTCGTGATCGGCGACGCCCCGGAGCTGATCAGCCAGAGCTCGGATGTGCTGGACCCGGGCAATCTGATCTTTCTGTATCTGAGCTTCGTGGTAATCAAGATCGTCCACGAGTTCAGCCACGCCTTCGCCTGCAAGCGGTTCGGCCGGCTCAACGGCACCGGGGGCGAGGTCCACAAGATGGGCGTGATGTTCCTCGTGCTGTTTCCCCTGCCGTACGTGGACGCCTCCACCGCCTGGGCCTTTCGCAGCAAATGGCATCGGGCGATCGTGGGCATGGCCGGCGTGATGGCCGAGCTGGCGGCCGCAGCGGTCGCCGCGATCGTCTGGGCCCATACCTCGACCGGGACGCCGCACATCATCGCCTACAACGTCATCTTCGTCGCCAGCGTCTCGACGATCCTGTTCAACGGCAACCCGCTGCTGCGCTTCGACGCCTACTACGTGCTGACCGACCTCATCGAGATCCCCAACCTGGCCCAGCGCTGCCGCCAGTACCTGTCCTATCTCGGCCGGCGCTATATTTGGGGCCTCAAACGCCTGTGGAACCCGGCGTACACGGTCGGCGAGCGCCTCTGGTTCATC
>VGYL01001262.1 GCA_016872975.1 Planctomycetota bacterium | reverse complement strand
GGCTCTACCAGGTTCGGGCGCCGGAGTCGCTGGAGGCGGAGTGCGTCACGTTCGCCGACCAGGAGTACATCGTCGAGGCCCGGAAGCGGGCGGCCGCCGATGCCGCGGCGCAGATGGGCCGGGAGTCCGAAGCGTTCGTCGGTGAATGCGTGGCCACCCTCCGGCAGGAAGCGGCCAAGGTCTGCGAGGACATGCTTTCGTCGATCCAGACTGGGAAGACGGAGGGCGTGCACCAGAAGACCCTGAACCGGCTGCTCAAGTTCATCGAGGACTTCAAGGCGCTCAACTTCGCCGGAGATGCCGAGTTCGACCGGATCCTGGAGAACGCCCGGAGCACCCTGCTCAGCAAGACGGCGGAAGAGTACCGCGACAACGCGGCGGCCCTGACCCGGCTCCAGTCGGGACTCAAGGGCCTCGCCCAGACGGCCAAGACCCTGGCCCAGCAGGATGCCCATGCCATCGTGTCCAGGTTCGGACAGATGGGCACACGGAAGTTCAGCTTGGCGGCGTAGACACCCAAGAGAGGGCATCAGCACGCGATGTGTTGGTGCCCTCTCTCCCGTGGAGCTGGGACGATATCGGCCAGCCTCCAGGAACTACTTCTTGCGCGGGGCCTTCTTCGCAGGCTTCTTACTCGCTGTCTTGGCCGGTTTCTTGCCCGCTGTCTTGACCGGCTTCGCGGCGGGCTTCTTCGCAGCGGGCGCCGCAACGGGTTCGAACCTCGGACGCCGCCCGCGCTGCTTCGGGCTTAACCCCATGTTGGCCAATCGTAGCTTCGCTTCACGGGCACCGATGGAACGTGCGGCCATGATCTTCGCCAATGTCGACGGGCGGACATCCAGGCGGCCGGGATTACGCTCCCACAATGCCACGGACTGAACTGAGACATCGATCAGCTTGGCTAGGTACTCCTGCGACAGACCCAGCTTCTTGCGTAGCGCCCGGATACCCTTCCCGAAGACCCACACGCGCTTTCCTTCCTCAACAGGAGCCGGCTCCACAGCGGTCTTCTTCTTGAACTCAATGCTGTAGGCCTTCACGTCACGCTGTAGTGCAGCCACATCGCGCCGAAGAGCGGCAATGGCCTTCCGAAACCCGGCATTGTCCTTCCTGATGGGAGTGCCAACCGCCCGGGCCTGTTTCTTGGATAGGCGCGTGATCTCGTCCTTCAGGACCTTCATGACGTTGGGCATCGTGTGTTCCTTTCTGTCAGCGGGGCAGTGCTGTGTCCCCTATGGATTCACAGTACCACTGCCCTATCCGGGAATGCAATCGCGCAAGGGACATCTGTCACTGGGGGCGTACCGGCAATAACCCCTGATCTGTCTGCATCTGAAGGGAGGTTGCACCCGGACTCGCAGGCAACGAAAGCACAGCACACATCCTCTGATCGCTGAAACCTGAAAGGAAACCCCATGAGTCATTTCACCACCATCCAGACTCAGGTCCGTGACATCGCCGCCCTGCGCGACGCATGTCAGGAGCTGGGGCTGCAGGTCGTCGAGAAGGCCGATGCCCGCGGGTATGCGGGCAACGTGCTTCCAGGCGATTACGTCGTTCGGCTGCAAGGCCCGTACGACATCGCCCTCAACCGCCAGCCCGACGGCACGTTTGGGCTGACCACCGACTGGTGGGCCGGCTACGTCGCCAAGGAGGTCGGCCCCGACTACGGCAAGCTGCTCCAGCTCTACGGCGTCCACAAGGCCATGCGCGAAGCCCGGAAGAAGGGCCTCACCGTGCGCCGGCAGGCCATCTCCGACGGCCGGATCAAGCTCACGATTGGGGGCGTGTAACCATGAAACGAACCATCGAAGTCATCGTCGAGCCGAACGGGCACATCGCCATCGAAGCGATGGGCTTTGCCGGCGCCGACTGCGAGAAGGCCACGGCGTTCCTGGAGCAGGCCCTCGGGGTTGCCGCCGACCGCCGGAAGAAGCCGGAGTACCACAAGCGGGCGCTTACCCGGGCCCGGCAGCAGGTGGGCGGATGACCGCATCGTTCGTCTTCACCCCGGACGGCATCGCCCACGGCCTGTACACGGAGGCGATTGATCTCACCC
>VGYL01001261.1 GCA_016872975.1 Planctomycetota bacterium | reverse complement strand
CATGGCATTCTCCCGTCTACAACAGCAGACCGATCAATTTCATGTCGTTGTACTCCATTTTCCAGTAGTGCTTCTACTGTGACGCAGCCGATTTTTAGCATATTTTTATCTCTATGGGCCTGCCTACGCATAATTCCCTCTTTCTCATGGCCAATATCATAATGATGTAGTATTTCATGTACAATGGTCGATAACGCGAAATCGTAAGGTATGCCCGACTCATCCATAGATATAACATTCTCAGGATGGTGGCTTCCAAGTTTTCCTCTACCAGCAGATCGTGTTATAAATATAAGGTAACATTTCACCCGTCTGCAACGGATTGTACGGGCAGGGGCGGGAGTTGTCCAGAGGCGAGGTAGGTTCGCAGGGCTGAGGTGATCGTGGCGAGGGGATCCTGGCCGCGGAGCTTCAAGGTGCGGTAGACGCTCATCAGCACGGCCTGGACGGCGGCGCCCTTCTCGCTCCGGTTGGACTGGCAGTTCTTCCGCAGGATCACCGCCGGGCGGATCATTCGCTCGGCCAGGTTGTTGTCGAACGCGACGTCGGGATGGTCCAGGAACGTGAACAACTCGTCGGTGTGTTTCCGCAACCGCTTGGCCAGGCGGGCCGCGTCCGGGTCGGCGTAGCTCGCCTCGGCCAGCGTCCTCAGCCGCCGGTCGATCCGCCGGATCCGCGAGGCGTACGTCTCCGGCGTGAAGTCCGGCCGTTTCCGCAGGCGGATGCCGTCCCGCACCAGCCGGCGGAGCATCCGGGCGAACGCCTGCCACTCGGCCGAACGGTTCTCCAGGTCCACCTTCTCCAGGTCCCGCAGCAGATGCACCAGGCAGCACTGCCGCTCGGTGGCGAAGGCGTCGTACGCCGGCCAGAAGTCCGTGATCAGCACCCCGTCGAACGCCTCGGCGAAGAACTTCTCCAGGGCCGGGCTGCCCCGGCTGGGGTCGATCAGGTAGTAGCACGTCGCCCGGTTGGCGAAGCACCACAGCCACCAGGTCGTCCCGTTGACCCGCCAACCGGTCTCGTCGGCGTGCAGGTGGGCCGAGGCCCGGGCCTGTTCGGCGATCTGGAGATACCAGGGCTGGAACACCTCGGCCATCCGCTGCCAGGCCGCCACCAGCCCGCCGTCCGACAGGCGGGTCCGGAACTGCCCGCCCAGGAGTTCCCGCACCTGCGAGAGGCTCACGCCCACGCCGTAGTGCAGCCAACTGCTGAGGGCCACCGTGCGATGGCCGATCGTGGCCTGGGGCATCGCGTCGGGCACGACCGGCTCGACGTGCCGGCGGCACGCCGGGCAGTAGTCGCGGTGGACCGTGTGCTCCGTCACGACGGTGCGGAGGTCTTCCAGGATGTCCTCAATCGTCCGGGTGCGTTTGCGGCGGCACCGCTGAAGCGCCCCGCCGCAGTCGGGGAAGCGCTCCAGGCGATGCTCCCGGCGCTGGTCGATCCGCGCGGGCCGGGGCCGGCGCGCCCCGGCGTGTCCGGCCTTCGCGCCGGGCTTGCCCTGCCGCCTGCGCGCCGACGGCTTGGCATAGACCGGCCGCTGACCCGACGGCGTGGCGGGGTCAACCGTGGGCGGGCCTTGCGTCTTGGCCAGCAGTTCGGCGATTCGCTTTGCCGCGGCCAGCCAGGCGAGCTTGCCCAACTCATCATCGACGCTCGCCAACTGCTCGGCCTGCTCTTCCGTGAGCGTGCCGTCGAGGGTAGCGGCGATGAGTGCCGCGATCCTTGCATCCGCGCTGATCTTGGTGTCCATGACATGCGCATACCGCGCGCGAAGCCGTGGCGCAAGTCGGAAATGTCGGAATTCGAAATTATTTTTCGGCCCCCGTTGTTGCAGATGAGTGAAATGTTACTCTCGGGAAAATCCCCCGGCGGTGCCGGGGGCTTGCACAGATTCCTCCCTGCTTCGGCGGGGGGGCTGAAGGTTATCAGGGCAGGATATCTGGCGGGACGTGGGCGAGGTCGGGTGCGGTCCAGTCGGCGCCGGCGGCGCGGAGGGCGGGTGCGTCCAGGCTGGTGGTGAGGGCGAGGCAGGCGGCGCCGGCGGCTTTGGCGGCCCA
>VGYL01001260.1 GCA_016872975.1 Planctomycetota bacterium | reverse complement strand
GCTTGCCAAGGAGAGGAAACTTGCCCTTACCATGCTATTGGCCCAAAGCGGAAAATCTCCTTCGCACGACCGCTTCGGGCGTGCCTCCATTATGGAAGTACGCTAAAGCCGGATGAGCCTTTTTGCCTTCTCTCGTTTCTTTCGGCGAAGAGAGGGTCGCATGGCTGCTTGTCAGGATCTTGTTTTCGCGTGGGGATTTCTGGCGGCACACAACGTAAGTCACGGAACCGCAAGGGAATAGGTCTCGCGCAGAGGCGCAGGGACGCGGGGCTGTGGACAGAGAATTCGGTGGGGCAAGCCCCACCCTACGGGTTCTCCTCTCTGCGCCTCCGCATCTCTGCGCGAGAACAGGCTTTGGCTGCGGTCGCGGTGAGCGGCGTGGGCAAAATGAATTTTGCCCACGCTTCCGGCTGGGCCCCGGGCGGTAGCCCCGCGTTTTCGGGGGCGCCAGTTCAGACCGCCAATCAGACCGCCAAGGGGACCCCCGTAAATCAGCCCAAGAATCGCGTTTTTTGCCCGTGCCGGCTCCGACGGCTACGGCGGGCGCTCGGCCGCCAGGGTTCCCGGCCCCCAAAAACCGCATTCTTGGCCGCGCCAGACCAGACCGCCAATCAGACCGCCAGAGATTCGTGTGTCTGGGCCGAAAACCGCGTTCTTAGGGGCGCCAGTGCGGATACCGCCATCAGAGCGCCATGCCATAGTGGTTGGCGGTCTGAATTTTTCGCGTAAAAACGCCCATCACGTGGGGGCACTTGGCGGACTGAATTTTTCGCGTAAAACCGCGGCTTTGGGCTTGGGCAAGCTCAAGTACATCGAGCAGGGCGCGACCGTCCTGCAAGCGAGTCCTTCGAGATCGACGAGCTTTGACAATTTGCGTCAAAGACTCTATCATTCTGTTCGATATGGATATGGATCAATTGGAGTCAAGGCCCATGGATGCGAATCACAACGATCGATCCCCGACGGCGCCGCCGCGCTCGCGGGCATGGCTGACCGGATTTCTGCTGGTGCTGATGTTGATGCTCCTGGTCCGCGAGGCGCGGATCTGGATGCCCGGTCTCTATTCGAAAGGGGCCGAGCCCCGGGCAGTAACGCCGCGCGGCGACCTGGCGGACGATGAGAGAGGCACGATCGAGCTGTTCAAGGCCATCTCGCCGTCGGTGGTGTATATCACCACGATGGCGGTGCAGCGGGATACCTTCAGCCTGCGCGCCCTGGAGGTGCCACAAGGCGCGGGCTCCGGCTTCGTGTGGAACAGCGATGGCTATATCGTCACGAATTTTCATGTGATCGTGGGCGCCCAGGGGGCGCAGATCACGCTGGCGGACCACTCCGTGTGGCCGGCGCAGCTCGTCGGCTTCGAGCCGGACAAGGAAATCGCCGTGCTGAAGATCGACGCCCCGCGGCACCTGCTGCCGCCGATCCCGGTCGGCACGTCCAGCGACCTCCAGGTCGGCCAGAAGGTTTTTGCGATCGGCAACCCGTTCGGTTTCGACCAGACTTTGACGTCGGGCGTCATCAGCGGTCTCGGGCGCGAGATCGAAGCCATCACCGGCCGGCCCATCCAGGGCGTCATTCAGACCGACGCCGCCATCAATCCGGGCAACTCCGGCGGCCCGCTGCTTGACAGCGCCGGCCGGGTTATCGGAATCAACACGGCGATCGTCAGCCCCTCGGGCGCCTACGCCGGCGTCGGATTCGCCGTGCCGATCGACGTGGTCAACCGGATCGTCCCGCAACTGATTCGCGGCGAGAAGGTCAAGAAGCCCGCCTTGGGTGTTGCCCTGGCGGATGATTACTTCGTGCGCCGCCTCGGCCTGGAAGGCATGCTGATCCTCGACGTGGCGCCGGGCAGTGCCGCGGAAAAAGCAGGTCTGCGGCCCACCCGGCAGGACCGGTCCGGGCGCATCGTCCCCGGCGATCTGATCGTCGCGGCCGCCGGCAAGCCCGTGCGCAACGCCAACGATCTCTTCCGCGTCCTCGACTCCCACGAGATCGGCGACACCCTGACCCTGACGATCGTCCGCGAGGAACGCAAGATGGACGTGAAAATCACGCTCCAAGTCCGC
>VGYL01001259.1 GCA_016872975.1 Planctomycetota bacterium | reverse complement strand
CAAGCCAAACCCTGTTCCGAGCTTCGCTTTCCTGCTTCCGTCCTCCTCCGCCTGTGCCCGGTTCCCCCGAACACTTCTTTCCGGGCACGTGAGGGCCTCCCGGAGATCTTCCGCCCGAACGCGACCGCCGCGTCCGCACGAAGCGAAGCCCTCGAATTGTCAAAGAACCCCGTCGTCACCCCCCTGAACCGCCTCTTCAAGAAACTCTTTGAAGAGAACCTCTACCGGAGCTTTGCTTTCCGGAATACGTCCTGCCTTCCACCTCCTTTTCGAGAGCGGAAGGACGGACTGTTTTCTACTGCCTTCTCTCTTTCTTTACATTTTAGATCAGGTGGTCACGGTTTCGGTTTCCACTGGCGGGCCATCTCCACGTCCTGCCGCACCTTCTCCGTCAGGGCGTTGAGGTCTACGTAGCCGACGCGGGTCAGCATTTGCGGCTTGTACTGGCTCGTGGCGGCCGCCGCGTATTTCTGCCAATGTCCCAGGGCCGCTTGCAGATGCCGGACCGCCGAGGTCTGCTGCTCGGGCTTGGCGGTCTTGTCGAACAAAGCCAGGTCCGTCGCGCCGAGGATCTTCTCGGCGTAGTAGTCCCCCAGGTGGGCCATCGCTTTGAAGTCGCCGAGAGTCAAGCGCAGCTCCTTGCCCGTGGGCGCCGGCAGTTCTTCCAGCAGTTGGAACGTGGTTTGGGCGTGGCTCTTCAGTGCCTGCGCCACTTCCGGCGGCGTGATGCCGTTCATGGGCTTATCGCTCAGAAGATTGTCCCGATAGGAGCGAATATTCAGGATGCCGCAGCCCGGCATGGTCGCGCCGGTCATGAAGTCGGCCACGGAATAGAAGCCTTTGCGGCTCGGGTGGCTGATACAGGCCTCCGGGAACCACTTGAGATCGATGTCGCCCCAGAAGAAGCGCGTGGCTTGCGGGATGATCTTCGAGGCGGCGGCGGACGCGGCAAACAGCGTGTCCGCCGATACCTCCGGGAACCGCGCCGCCAGCATCCGCACGAACAGGGCATCGGGCAACTGGGGCTCGTAGCTGAGCCGGCCCCAGAGCATGAAGCTGTACCACTGCTTCTGGATCACGAGCTGACGCGGCGTGTCCGGCTCGGTGCTGAGGAACTCGCGGCCCCAGATGTAGCCGTCCGGGCCCATGTAGTAGCCCGCCAGTTTGTCCGGTCCCGGCAGGGCGCGGATATAGGCCCGGGCATACTCCGGGTCGCCCCAGCGGAAACTGTAGATGTCGTCGTTCCGCACCGTCAGCCAGGTCCGCAGGTTGGGGGGCAGCGCCGCCAGCGTGGCTTTGGCAAAGGGCGGCGTGGGCGAGGAGTACATGTGGGCGACGGAGTACTTGTAGCTGAAGTCGAACGTGTCGGGATAGTCCTTCCACTCGTCGAGAATGGCCTTCATGTTCGTCTCGTGGAAGCGGTGGACCAGGCGGATCGGGCGGTCCGGCTGCAGTTTCTTCACGTCGCGGATGCCTTCGCCGTAGGTCTTCCAGAGCCACTTTTCGCCGGCAAACTCCCCGGTGAGTTTTTGCATGTTCTCGCCGGCCGTGATGCCGAAGCCCGCCAGCAAGGGGTAGGTCAGCAGCGTCTCGCGGACGCTCTTGCGGAAATAGTCGATCGTGGTCAAGTTGGACTGGTCCGAGGTGATGCCGTACTTGCCCTCGGCGCCCCAGACGAAGATGTTCCAGGTGAACAGGTACACCTCGATGCCACGGTCGTGGGCGTGCTGTATGATCCGGCGCCAGAACGCGATCTTCTCCTCGATGGTCATCTTCTTGAGTGTCTCGAGGTTCTCGAGATGGCTCGGGCGGACCATGTCCAGGCCCCGGAGCGAGTAGCTGCTGTCGAATTTCACGGTGGTCCGCATCACATCCGCCAGCGCCACATCAGGGTATTCCGGCACCTTGACCAGCGAGGGGAAGGGATGGAGATTCCACAGCGTCAGGACGTTGAAGCGGTTCCGCGCCAGCTCGTCGAGGAATTCCCGCCAGAACTCCAGGCTCCACATCTCGGGGATATTCTGCTGGGCGGCGTCGCCGGCGTCAGAATAGCTCGGCGTCCGCGCGTCG
>VGYL01001258.1 GCA_016872975.1 Planctomycetota bacterium | reverse complement strand
CCACATCAAGGAGGCTCTGCGGCTGGAGCCGGACAGCAAGGACTTCTGGTCGAACAAAGGGCGGACCAGGCATCGATATCGTCATTCCGGAACCGACGGAGAGTCAAACGTGATGTCTCCAAATCCACGGTGTCACCTTCCTGCCGGTGGTTTCGGCGAACCGCAAGGTCACACCGGGTCTTTCAGAAAATCGTCGACAGCCACCCGGTAGCCTTCCGCCAGGCGGTTGGTCTCGTTAAACATCCCCACGACCGCCATCAGCTCGCCCAGCATCTCGTCGGTCATGCCGGCTTTCCGCGCCTGCGCCGTATGCGAGCGAACGCAATATTCGCACCCGTTCGTTGCTGAGACAGCGATGGCGATCATCTCCTTGGTGCAGGTGTCGAGCGCGCCGGGGGCCATGATCTCCTTGAGTGATTCCCACGTGCGCTTCAGGGTCGGCGGGTGGGCGGCGATCGTCTTCCAGAAATTCGGGATGAAATCGATGCCGCGCGTGCGCTTGATGTCGTCATAGACCTCCTTGACAACGCCTCGGGCATCACGTTCCTCGACGATATTGACGGTAGGCATCCGACGAGCTCCTTTCTGAGGGGGCGGTAATGCGCCCCGGCATGAGATGATAAACCAACGGACCACCACGCGGGTACACACTAAAGCTGACGCTCGACGCGCATCGCCCCGCCCTCGGGCGAACCGTGCAACTCGAAGCCCAGCCGCTCGGCCACACGCAGCAGGCCGGCATTGTCGTGGAGAATCGACCCGACAATGCGCTTGATGTCCTCCTTGGGCGCGATCTCGACCAGCCGCTTGAGCAGCTCCGTCCCCAGGCCCAGACGCTGGAATGCATCCGCGACGATGATGGCGAATTCCGCGTCCGGGGTGCCGGGATTCTCGATGAGGCGTGCGGCGGCGACGATCTGAGGCTCGCCCGGTTGCGGCACGGCCGGTTCGGCGACGAGTGTGATCTCGCGGTCGTAATCCACGAAGCAGATGCGCGACAGCCGCTCGTGTTCGATGCGCCGGCTGAGTTTCATCGGAAAGAAATAGCGCAGGTGCACCGTGCGCTCGGAAGGGGATTCGTGAAACCTGACCGCCGCGGGCTCGTCTTCCGCGCGAATCGGGCGGATCATGGCCTCGCGTCCGTCTATCATTGTCCAGGGTTTGGCATGCCGGGCGGGGTAGGGACGGATCGCCAGCCTGGGCAGCCGGCTTTCGGCCGCCTCCGGGCCGTACAACACGACGAGCGCGTCCAGCGCCAGAATGCGCTCCGGCGAGGCCGGCAGGGGATTGATGTCGATCTCCTTGATCCATCGCTGCTCCACGACCAGCCGGCTGAAACGCACGGTCAGCTGCTCCATCGCCGCCAGGTCGACCGGCGGCCGGCCGCGGATGCCCCGGAGCGCGGTGTAGATCCTGGTCTGCTCCATCATTCGCCGCGCCAGCGTGGTGGTCTGCGGCGGCAATCCGAGCGCCCGGTCCTTGAACACCTCGACCAGGATTCCCCCGGTCCCGAACAGCAACACCGGCCCGAATTGCGGGTCCGGGCTGCTGCCGAGGATGATTTCGTAGCCGTCCATTTTGACCATGGGCTGCACCGACACGCCGATGAAATCCGCCGCGGCGGCCTTCTCGCTCACCGCGGCCCGGATCGCGCGCGGAAGGCGTGCCGCACCTGGCCCTCATCCTGCAGATTCAGCATGACGCCGCCCACATCGGTCTTGTGGGTGATGGTTTCCGAGTGCAGCTTGACCGCCACGGGGTAGCCGAGCTCGTGCGCCGCCTGGGCCGCTTCTTCTTCGGTGGCGGCGATGCGCATGGGGACCGTGGGGATGTTGTAGGCCGCCAGCACCTGCTTGGACTCGGCCTCGGTCAAGAGCGCGCGCCCCGACCTGCGGATTACCTCGATCATTTCATCAATCCGGGCGAGGTCGGCATCGTGCTCCGCCGAGGCGGGCGGCAGCACCGGTGTTTCGTAAATGCCTCGCAGGTTGTAGGCGTACCGCCACATGTAGTCGAACATCCGCGCCGCCATATCCGGGTGGCGCAGCGTGGAAATGCCGGCCCGGTTCA
>VGYL01001257.1 GCA_016872975.1 Planctomycetota bacterium | reverse complement strand
GCGAGGACTTTTCCCTTAACATGATGGTCGCTGATGGCGACGATGAGAAGGGCATGCGGGCGGCGGTGGCGCTGCATCCCAGCATGGAGTATCCGCCCATAATCGCTCGCTTTCCGCGGTTTACGGTGAGGAAATAGGATCGCGCGCACGACCTGGCCATGCTCCTGTCCATGACATCGCTGCTCCATACCGGTTCCGGAATGATTTCGGCCCGTGCGGGACGGTGCAGGCTCGCCATTCTCAATGGCGCCCGGGGCGGCCGAAAGGCGATCTCTTATCAATCAATGTTCTGTGCGTGGCTTGTTAGGAGAGGGCCGTCTAGGGACAGGCAATCTGTGTCTCCTTAATCTTTTGCCCTAGTCTTTCGCCCTTATCTCCGACCGACTAAGGGGGAAAGGTAACTGCTCAGGTGATACGGGTCGGTGGACGACTACGGCGCCTGAAGTGGAAGTTACCGCGTAAATATCCGCGCTGCGCAAGAACAGCCGCAGGCTGATCTTGCGGCCGGCCAGTTCGCGGGCGGAACGATTCTCCCAGCGCAGGGGGATTTCGATGTCGTTGCGGTTGGTGATCACGCACTTCCCGGCTTCGAAGCCAGGGATAACTCTCCCGCCCTCATCCCACACCGCGGCCATGACATAGGACTGGATTTTGTCGTCCGGCGGCTGGAGCATGATTGCGAAAGGGCGATCGACCGAAGGCACAGCGGCGTTGAGAAACAAATCGCCCTGGGGCATCGTAAACGGCCGCGTCGAGAACTCCGCGTTGGCCCGGGCGCCGACGTAACTGAACCGGTCCTGGCGGAGGCCATAGACCTTATCCCCCATGTAGAAGAGCATCATTCCGTCAACGATCAACGGGTTGTGGGTGATGTTGGGGAAGGACGGAAACGCAACGCCCAGCGCGTTCAAGCCGCGGGCCGGGCGCTCCCAGTGCAGCCCCTCGCGGCTCGTCCACCACTCGGTATCCAGTTGCGGCCCGTGCTTGCCGGGGGTGAGCGGGCTGGCGGCGTAATTCAGCACCACCATGTAGGCGCGGTCATGGTGCCAGAAACCGATGGCGCGATAGAACTCCATTTCCGGCGGGTCCTCCGCGTCGGGAGCCGTAATGAACTTCGTCGGCACACTCCTGTAGGGTCTCGCGGGGTCACCGTTAATGCCCACCATCGAGTCGGACGGTTCCCACAAACGCCCGTCCGGGCTCGAACGGATCACCTGCACCCGGCGTTCGCGCAGGTTGTCATCGTGAAGTTGCGGATGCTTTGCGCCGTGGTCCTGAATGTGTTTGGCGAATGGTTGCAGCGTCTTGGTGGTGCAAATGAACCGGCCTGCCGCCGGACTCCAGAACAGCCCCAGCGAATCGCCGTCAAAGAACAACGTATCCGGGTTCTCCGTCCAGTTCCGCCCGTCCGGGCTGAAAAAAGCGCGGTAGGCAAAAGCGTCTGGGTCACACCTGAGTTTGAGGGCGAGAAACTCTTTCCTTACCGGGTTGAACGCCAGCCCTAGATGCTCCGTCCACCGCCTCGTCCCCGACGGCATCGTGAAAACCGTTTCGAGATTCTCGAAATGCACCCCATCCCTCGTGGTGGCGCGCACCAGCTTCCAGGCGTTGGTCGCGTCCGGTTTCCAGATTTGTCCATACACCGCCCACTGCCCATCCTGGCCCGGCAGGAAGCAGGCTGGAACAAAACCGGGCGACGCGCCGTCGCGCACCTTCTGCATCGCGGTCGCGCCAAAGTGAAGTTTGCCCCACGTAGCCGCCACGTCTTCCGCCCCTGAGAACAGCAGCTTCACCTCGGAGTTGGTCGGCTCCGCTGCTGCCGCCTGGCATGAGATGAACCCGGCGAACAGGGCTTTGATAGGAAATCGCTTTTTCGACGACCATAACGGCTTCGACCCGCCGGGGTCGGAAACAGACCGGTCATGATCTAACGGGTATGATTTCATGAGGGGTATGGTAGCAGAGGACGGGTACGAGGGCAATCGGTAAGTGAGGGCCGTCTAGGGACAGGCAATCTGTGTCTCCTTAATCTTTTGCCCTAATCTTTCGCCCTTATCTCCGACCGATTAAGGG
>VGYL01001256.1 GCA_016872975.1 Planctomycetota bacterium | reverse complement strand
GGTGATGGTGCGGATGCGGGATTCCAGCTCGTCCTGCAAGGCGGCGGTTTCGCGCCGCAGGTTGTCCTGGAGGCGCTGCTGGAAATCCCGGCGCAGGGCGACGATTCTGGAGGGCATCAGGACGTTTTTGACGACCCAGGGCGGGGCGTTCCAGGTGTCGGCGAGCTCGCGGGCGCGGGCGGTGCCGTAGCGGACGGCAAGGAAGGCGACGACCGCGCCGATGACGGCGCCGATGATCAACCCCGCGGGCCCGGCGAAGGCGAGCAGTGCGATCCCGCCGCCGCCGCTGAGCGAGGCGCCGACCGTGGCGGCCAGGGCGACCACGAACCAGCCGACCGCCTCCATGATGCCGCCGTAAAGGTCCGGCGCGCCCGGCTGCACCAGCTCCTGGCCCCCCGCCGTTCGCTGGGCCTCCTCGATGGGCCGCTCGCCCACGCTCAGCCCGTACGAGCCGAACCAGTTCCGCAGCAGCTCGTTCAGCTCGCCCGGCAGGCCCAACCGCAGCGTCCGCATCCGGGCCTCGATGATCTCCAGCAGCTTGTCCTCGTTCGCCTTGACCTGCCCGGAGATGGAGTCCCGCAGATGCTTCCCCGACCCGCCCTTCCGGCGGAACTCCTCCAGGATCGGGCGGATGGTCTTGTCGAACAGCTCCGACGTCACATCGACCGCCACGCCGGCGACGTAGCTGTCCGTCACCTTCTCGACCAGCGGCCGCACCTGCACCCGGCAGAACCGGGGCAGATCCCGGCGCAGCTCGTCCCGGGTGGCGTCGAACTTCTTCTGCAGCGCCGGCAGAATGGACAGACCCTGGGCGATCACCGCGTACGGCCGGTCGCTGCGCATCAGCCGCGACCGCTCCACGCCCAGCGCGTCCGTCACCACGTCGGCCACGAACGGCCACTGGCTGCTGCCGCCCGCCAGGATCACCCGGCTGATCGTGCGCGTCTCGATCCCCTTCTCCGTCAGCCCGTGGGCCAGCGTCGTGCGGAACCAGTCGACCAGATCGATGGCGGAGGACGGATCGCGGAGGGCGGATTCGAGCCGACGCGATCCGCCCCCGTCCATCAGGTGCAGGCCCATGTCCTCCATATGGCGGACGAACGTCGGGCCGGGGATGTAGCGCTGGGCGCGTTCGAGGAAACCCGGCCAGTCCATCCCCCGCAGACTGCCGTAGCGGCCGACCGACTTGCTCACCTTCTCGAACCGGTCCCGCGCCATGGTCAGCGAGAAGAACTCCTTGACCTCCCGGCACAGGTACGCGTGCACGTAGTACGTGTCGCCCGCCTGCTCCATCGCCGCCGGGGCCTGGGGGTTCTGTTCGAGGAACCACTGGAAGAACAGGTCGTCGAAAAGCCGGCCGCCCAGCTCCATGTCGCCCCAGGAGTGACTGACTTGCAGACTCTGCAGGAACGCGAAGTCGCAGGTCCCGCCGCCGAAGTCGATGACGAGAATGCCCGCGCGCGCCTCCTGGGGCGAGAAGTCCTTGTGCCAGAGGTGATGGAGCAGTGCCCCTTTGGGCTCGTCCATCAGGCGCACGTCGCCGTAGCCGGCGCTCTTGGCGATGTGCGCGAGCTTCGTCCGAAACGCCGGCTGCGCCTCGCTCGGCACCCCGAAGATGACGTCATACTGGGCCGGGTCCAGGGCGATGTGCTGTCGCTGGGCCTGGAGGACCACCGCGCGCAGGAACTCCGTGGCAGCCCGGGCCGCCGGTGCGCTCTCGACGATGTCCGGCTTGAACTGCGCGTGCAGTTCGTAACCCATCCGCTCCGGCGGGGAGGCCTCGCCGTACTCGTGCAGCGCCGGCTCCCCCACGAGCGGCTCGCGCGCACCCCGGTAGAGGATGGCCGTGGGCAGACCGTCCCGCCCGGTGCCGAAATCGACCCCCATGGGCGAGATCTGGTCCGCCGAGCACTTGCTGAAGTACGTGTTCGTCGTCCCGAAGTCGATCGCCAGGATGTTCCGAGGTTCCATCAGATTTCCTTGAACACCAAGCAGGAAATCAAATTCGAAATCCGAAATTCGAAATCCGAAACAAATTCAAAACCCAGATTACCAATGACCAAAACGCGGTCGCCCG
>VGYL01001255.1 GCA_016872975.1 Planctomycetota bacterium | reverse complement strand
TGATCGTGCGTTGCCCATTTTCGGCCTCCTTGCCCAAATCGGTTATCAGACACATAACAGATCGGCAAAAAGGCCCCTGGAAGCCCAATTCTTCGACTATTCTCTGCCAACATCATGAGGTACGACCCTTTGCAGTAGTCCGGCCGGCGCTGGTCGTCGAGCATGTCCGCCAGGGCCGGCGGCAGCGACTGTGTCAACTCGGGCAGGCCCTTGAGGGCGCTTTGCGCCAGGGCGATCACCCGCTCGGATTTGTCGCCGGCCACGCGCACCGTGTAGACGAACATGGCGGTCGCACTGAGCACCAGGGTAATGACGATCGCGCTGAATCCGGTGGCCGCACTCGACAGGAACGTATGCTTGCGGAACATGACGTACGAAGGCTGATTCATGGTAACACTCCTTAACTTCATTGCCCTGTTGTCCGTCCTGTTAGTCGGCCCAGGCTCGCAAATATTTCGCGCTGCGCCGCTCCTTTTGCCGTCATGACCGGGGTTATCCACGCCGCCAGGGGTCTGGCCCGATCCCGGCGGACCGGTGGACCATACTGATTCGCTTGGGGGGTCTTGCGGCAGGGCGCGGTCGCGGCAGGGGGAGCCCTCGGGGCGTCCCGGTGGTCGTGTGATCGTTCGCGGGAGCCATCGCCAAGAGTCACCGCACTTGACGATGCCACCCCAAGAGTTGCCGAAGTACGGAAAGACCGGATGGGCCGGTAGTACCGGTCAGGACAAGGATCTCTGCCGCAATCGGGCGGCTGGCGGAGTTCGTTCGATCCGCCGGCGCATGTCAGAAGTCTTTGAAGCCTCTCATCCAGGCGGGCCAGTCGCCGGGCTTGACGCCGCCGGCCTGGGTCCAGGCGTTGTAGATGTTGAACGTCCGGCTCCACCGGAACCCCCAGAGCTCCTTGAGGCCGACTTTGCGGAGGCTCAGATCGGCAAAGAGGTAGTTCACATAGCCGCTGTGGCGGTCCATGCAGACGAGGGCCCATTCGTTGAGACCCACCACGTCCCCCTCGAACAGCGGCGGACCCGCCGTGGCGTTGGAGTACACGTCTACGTAGGCGCAATCGAAGAAGAGCGGGACCGTGGCCGGGTACTTGATCGTGTTGCGGTTCCGCCAGGCGTGCTCTGTCTTGCGGTCGCAGATCCATTCGTTCTGGCCGTAGCTGCCGATATCGATCGTTTCCTTCTGTTTGAGGTTGGACCAGCCCGCGCGGTCCCAGGACCAGGCCCGCGTGGCAAACTCGCCCGCGACTACCATGGGACGCACCGCGGAGGGACACAGGGTCAGCGCCCCGCGATCCTGGTAGTAGGGCATCAGCAGGACGAGCCAGTCGTTGGCCGCGTCGCCGCCGGTGCTGCCGCCGGTGTTGAATTTGCCGTTGTGGTCCTCCGTGTACATGTGCCAGATCAGGGACCATTGCTTGAGATTCGACAGGCAGGCGACGGACCGGGCCTGCTTGCGGACCCGCTGCAGGCTTGGCATCAGGATCGACATCAGCAGGGCGATGATGGCGATGACGACCAGAAGCTCGATCAACGTGAAGGCATGTCGTTTCATTGTCATGATCTCACCTCCAAAGGGCTCGATCCGAGGGACCTCTGCGAGCCGGCCAGACATTCAGCACGAACGTGAATGACAAACCGTATTATATCGGACGCGGCCGGGGTTGGCAAGGGGCCGTGCGGCAGAAACCAGGGCGAACGCGTGTTTGGCGAAGAAGCCGTTGGGAGTTCCGCCTTCAGGCGGGTCCAGACCGCGCGGTGGCTTCAGCCCTTGGCGACGGGTGGCAGCGGCAAGGCCGTAGGCTTTGCGCAGGCCTTGCCGATGGCGGACGGACGAAACCATCGGCAAGCTCCGAAGACTCCGCTTGCCGCTGCCACTCATACAACAAACGACTTTGCGTTTGCCCGGCGGAAGAAGCAGGGCAATTGCATGTTTGGCGCGGAAGCTGTTCGGAGTACCGCCTTATGAGTCTTGACGAGCAAGTTCGGTAACGTGTAGGGTGGGGCTTGCCCCACCGCTTTCCTTGGGTCCGGCTTCCCGGTGGGGCAAGCCCCACCCTACAACCACACGTAGCC
>VGYL01001254.1 GCA_016872975.1 Planctomycetota bacterium | reverse complement strand
ATGGGCACACAGAGGCGGATTCGAGACATCGCGCCGGCAGCAGTGCTGTTGTCGGTGATTCTCGGCGCGGCGGGCTGCAGGATTCCGGCGGTGCGGACGACGCCGGAACTGGCGGCCTTGCAGGCGAAGACGGGCCGGATCGAGACGGTGCAGCTTGCGAAACAGTCCCAGTCGCCGCCGGTCTCCATCGAGCAGGCCACGAAGGAACTGGCGCGGCAGGTGACGGAGCCGAACCAGCCTCGGCCCGTGGCGAATCTGACCCTGGAGGAGGTCCGGGCGGCGGCGCTGGCGAACAACCTGGACCTGCAGGTGCAGTTGGTCAATCCCGCGCTCGCGCAGCAGACGGTGGACGTGGAGCGGGCCCGGTTCGAGTCCGTGTTCCGGGCCTCGGCGAGTTACGCGACCGCGGAGCTGCCGGGGGGGGACTCCCTGTCGAGCCGTGCGTACCGGGTGGGGATCGACACGCCTTTGCAGACGGGCGGCCGGATCACGGCCGGTCTGCCGATCCAGGAGGCGGGCGGGGTCGCCGAGGCGGCCGCCAGCGTATCGGTCGTCCAGTCGCTGCTGCGGGGCGCCGGCACCCGAATCAATACTTACTACATCCAGATCGCCGGCTACCAGAAAGGGGCCGTCGATGCGCTCACGAAGCTCCAGGCGATTTCCATTCTGGGCAATGCGGACATCGCCTACTGGCGGCTCTACGCGGCCCGCAAACAGCTCGACGTCGGCCGCGAGCAGTACAAGCTGGCCCAGAACCAACTGAGGCATGCCCACCTGAAGGTCGAGGCGGGTTCGGCCCCCAAGATCGAAATCGTGTATGCGGAGGCGGGCCTGTCCAGCCGGCTCGATGCGGTGATCAGTGCCGAGACAGCGGTCCGCGACTTCGAGCGGGACCTCAAACGGATCATGAGCCGGCCGGACATGCCCTTGAACTCGCCGGTAGAGGTCAATACGGTGACCGACCCCGATCCCAAGGGACTGGACCTCGATCAAGGAGCGCTGGTCGAGGCGGCCCTGGCGAACCGCATGGAGCTGGCCGAGCTGGAATTCCGCCTGGCCATCGGCGATATCGACCTCGCCCTGGCCCGAAACAACCGATTGCCGCTGTTGGACCTTGAATACGCCTATGTGGCCGGCGGACAGGCGGGCAACGTCGGCGGCGCCTTCGAGGATCTCTTCCGCGACCCCCTGCACGACCATCGGATCGGCCTGTCGGCTACGATTCCCCTGGGCAATCGCGCGGCCGAGGCGCGGTTGCGGCGGGCCCGTCTCGCCAAAGTCCAGGACGAGGTGAGCCGCGACCGCCAGGAGCAGCGCATCCGCCAGGAGGTCTACGACGCGGTGGACGGTCTCCAGCAGAACTGGCGGCGGATTCTGGCCGCCGAGCAGGGCGTGATCACGGCGTACCGCAACTACCGGGTCCGGCAATCGCAATTCCAGGTGGGCCGCACCGACAGCACGGAAGTGCTGCGCGCCGCCGAGAGCCTGGCGGTGGAGCAATTCCGCCGAATCCGGGCCTTTGCCGAGTACGAGATCGCCCAAGTCCTGCTCGCCCGTGCCACCGGAACCCTGCTCGGCCACGGCCAGGTCCAGTTGTCACCGGTGGTCCTCGAAGGCAAGTAGTAGCGCCCTTACACGGCACATGCATCCTGGGTGCCGTGTGGCACAGCCGCCCTCGGCCGTGGAACTCGCCGGATGGGTGGCGTCCCTGACGAGTTCTGACGACCAAGATCGGTAATCCAGACCGGCGTTGGTGGTTAACCTGGTTCGGAGTTCCGCCTTATGAGTTTTGACGAACAAATTCGGTAATGGCCGCGCGGGCCGCTCTGGGCGTAGGTCGTGCGTCCTCGCACGACATCTTCGGCGAGCGGGGACGCTCGCCCTGCGAAGAGCGCCCGTGGCCGGGCTCTGATTACCGAACTTGCTCGCCGAGATGCATCAGCACAACTGCTCCCGACGGTGGCGTGCCCTGGACGGGTGGCGGCATCGTAACAAGCGCGAGGGGGAGTAGAACACACGCCCGGAAAAGGGGACATTCTACTTTTTCGGCTGGGCAAGAGGAAAAGTAGAATGTCCCCTTTT
>VGYL01001253.1 GCA_016872975.1 Planctomycetota bacterium | reverse complement strand
CTCATCGTTCGTGGCCCGGCAGCCGCTGGTCATCGTGGTGAGATGGCGCAAGGTGACCTCGGGACATGGCGCCGCCAGCGCGGGCATGAACTCCTTGGCCCGCGTGTCGAGGGCGGCCTTGCCATCGTCGATGAGCAGCCCCAGAACCGTGCTGGTGAAGGACTTCGTGGCCGACCAGACGCCGTGGACGTTGTCGATATTCGGCCCCTGCCAGACCAGATAGCCGTGACGGACGATCATCAGCTCGTTGACCCCATCCGGTCCGGCGTTCTCCCGCAGGTAGTCCGCGGCCGCCTGGAGCCGCGCCGGATCGAGACCCTGGGACTCCGGCGTTGCCGGCTGCCAGTCCTGGGCCGGGAAGACCGTGCGCGTGACAAAAAGCACCGCATCTCCCTTGACGGGACACGTGAATTGCGTCTCTTTGCCGGCCGCGGTCTTGGTCCCGGCCTCGACCTGCTTGCCCTCCGCCGGGTCAAACCACTCGTAGGTGTACGTGGCCGGCTCGAGCTTCACCGTGACAGAGTCCCCCGGTCCCGGTTTGTAGACCAGATAGTGCCGGCCCGGCTGGGCGAGGCAGTACTTCGTGGAGGCCAGATCCCCGGCCGGGCGCGCCTGTGCCAGGTCCATTCTCCGCGCATAGCGCAGCGTGTATCCCATGCTCCGGCGGATCGGGTCCCACTTGGGATCGAAGCGATTCCCCAGGACATCGCCGTCATAGGGGTCCATGAAGATGGGGTTGTGACCCCGGGTGAAGCTCTTCCAGACCCAGGCCTGGTTGCCGCCGATGCCCCAGAGGTGGTCGGTGTCGCTGAGGACGACCTTGCGGCCGTCCGCGGGCGGAGGATCGTCGCGGTAGCCCCCTTCCTGGTTCGGGGAGACCCAGTCGGCCGGACTGTCGAACAGGTCCTTGTTCGACCCGCCCTTGTACTGGAACGTCATGCCGACCGGATGCTGCTGCGGCTTGGTCCGCTCGTAGTCCTTGATGAAGCGGATCATGTGGTACTGCCACGGGGTCGAGGGCGGATGGTTCTCGTTGGAGATCTCGTAGAGCACGTTGTCGAAGCCGTTGACCGTGTCGATCACCTTGCGGACGTACGCCTCCTGAATCGCCGTGACGGCGGGGTTGTCCAGTTGATGAATCTCCACCCCCTTGCCGTCCTTGTCGGCGTCGCCGTCGAGGCCGTTGATGTTGTTCTGCAGATGGAAGGGGTGCCCTTCCCAGGCCTTGTTGGAGAATTGCAGGCCCCAGCCTTCGAAGAGCATGACCGAGACATAGATGCCGTGCTCCCGGGCCAGAGCGATCCGCTGGGCCAGCCGCTCGAAATACGCCGGGTTGAACTTCGTCAGGTCGAACCTGGGTTTGCCGTCGAGGGCCTTGCCCGGCCCGGTCCGCGCGTACGGCTGCGGGGCCGAGGTATGGAGCTTATGCTCGCTGTTGGCCTTGGTGTCCCACGAGACCAGCTCCCACGTCCACAGCCGCATGAAGTTGTGGTCGAGCTTGACCATCCATTTCACGCACTCCTCGAAGTCGAACACCGGCGGCGGGTCCGAGGGACCGATGTCCACCAGATTGGCCCACGTGTGCGAACCGGTCAGGTAGACCACCGCGCCGGTAGCGGTGTTCTGGAAGTAGCGCGGGTTCTGCGGATGCACCGCCAGCGGTCCCAGGCGCGCCTGCCCGGCGCAGCGGGAACCGCCCGGCAGCAAGACGACGAGAACACCGAGGATCAACAACGGAATCAACTTGGTGCTTTGCACGGTAGCCTCCTTTGATTGGCAACGGGTGACGTGATGATCTCCAAACTACGGGTCTTCTCATGCGCCCGGCAGCTTACCCCCTGCCGCCCCGGGTGTCCAGACCGTCGTCTCAGAAAAGCCCAGGCAAACCTGATGTAGATGGTGCGTGGCACGCACTGTACTACTGCGTCCCGTCCAAAACGGTGGATGAGAAACGTTTGGAGTTCCGCGTCTGCGCGGGTCAAACAGTTCGACCTTCCTCTTTCTCCGTGTTCATAGGAGATGGAGCCGTCTGCGCCGGAAGACTCCCAGGCCCGCCTAATGAATTTTGACGGACAAAACCGGTAA
>VGYL01001252.1 GCA_016872975.1 Planctomycetota bacterium | reverse complement strand
CAGGATGGCCGGGATCGACAGCAGGGCCAGCAGGCCCCACGGGTTAGTGAAAATCATGCCGCTACCGTTCGTCTCTCGAGCCCGGGTGGCTACGACTCCTCCCGCTCAACACACTTCAATGATGCCCGCGCGAAACAGGCGGCGAAGGACCTGGTCCCAGGGCTCGACGTCGCCCACGATGCCGAACCCGCCTCCCAAAATCCGCATCTGCCGATCGATGCCGTCCTGCAGCGCCTGGAGCCGGCGACCGTAGCCCTTCACGGTATCGTGATTCAACTGGACGTGCAGGTACTCGCCGGTCTCGGCGTCCACGAGACGCCAGTTGCCGCCCGGTTCCGGCTGCGCCTCGAATCGGGCCAGCAGCTGGACCAGGACCACGTGGTCCGCGTCGCGGAACACGCGGGCTAGTCCACGCGGCTCGAACGGAAAAAGAAAATCGCTGACAAACACCTTGATCCCGCCGCGACGGGCCGCGGGAGCATTGTCCAACAGCGGGAACGGCGACTTGACCCGAATCCGCTCAGCCTGCTCCAGCTCGAACGGATGGTGAACGGGGACCAGGCTGGCACCCAGGTTGTGGACTCGCGTGCTGGCGTGGAACTGCCGCGCCAGAAGATGGAAGAAGTAGGCCAGTTGAGCGGCCCGTTCGCCCTTTTCCGGACTGACGCCCATGGAACGGGACGTATCGACGATGATATCCAGGTGGGGCGAGATCTCTTCCCGGTACAGTTTGACCGTCAGGCGGTCGGTGCGGGCGAAGGCTCGCCAGTCGACATGCCGGAGGTCGTCGCCCGGAACGTAGTCCTTGCGGTCCTGGTATTCGATCGAACTGCCGGTGCGTTTCCCGGCCACGTCGCCCGCCATGTGCAGACGCTGCCGTTCCGGCATCCGCAGCCGGCAGGCATGGGCCGAGCCTTCGATTTCCCGCTGTATCTCGCGTCGCATGTCTCTCTCCTACGTCGGCTTGGGAAGAGCTTTCGCCGCGTAAGCGAGCCGTCTCCGCGCGGTGAAATACAGGGCGAGCAAGCCCAGCACACCCAGGATGACGCGATACGGCGCGATGATGAACACAAAGGAAGGCGAATCGCCAGCCACAACCACGGAGGATAGTGGCGACAGGTGCAATGCCAGCGCCTGGATAAACAGCTCGCCTAAGAAGCTGTGGTACGAGTAAGGTGCATCCGAAGACACCACGGTCACCGTGATCATCAAGGGGAGGCCCAGGATGACCCACCAGCTGAGGATACCGACCTTCAGCAATGCGGTGTTCTGCCGAAACCTCTGGCTGAGGACAAGGAAAGCGCCAGGCAACGCCAGGAAGAACGGCATCTGCAGCGCCGTCGTGGCCGCGTTGTAGAAGTGGAACATGACGGGAACCATTGCCGAAACCAGAGTTGTCATGAGGACCGTGAACAGACCGAACATCAACTCAAAGATCAGCAGCGTCCGCAGGGTCCCCTTCACGCCGGGCGCGAACAGCGCATAGACGACTTTGGTCAGCGACAGCCGCGCGTTGTCCCGCCGCCGGCGCGTCATCACGGGAACGTCCGGGCGGCCGTAGAAGGACGCCAACCCCAGGATCAGGAACAGGATGGCCGGCGGAACGAATACCGCGTATCCCACGGATTCATCGACCCACGCGGTTCGGAAAATGAAGACTCCCCATGCCCCCAGGTAACACGCCGACAGGAGCGTCGTCAGGAAATGCACGGCCGTGCTGCGGGAATCCGTGCTCGGGCTGATCGCATTACAGCACAGATAGAACAGCAGCAGACAGATCTGCAGGTAGAAGGCCAAAAAGTACAACGTCGCCTTGACGCTGCTGGGGTCGAGCAGGACCAACTGTTTGAAGAAATCGACCAGACTGCCCGCCCCACCGAACCGCACCAACTGGTAAGAGAGCCCGAGTGCGAGATAGGGGAGAATCAGGAACAACAGCACGAGCGCCACGCCGCGGATCAGGCCGCTGACCTGCTTGGACTTCCCAAGCAGGGCGACAAACAGGGCCATCAGATACAGGGGAAGGATGGCCAGGACGAGCAAGATCGAGACCGTGATCACCAGGTAGAAGTCGAGGCCTCCGAGCAGGAAG
>VGYL01001251.1 GCA_016872975.1 Planctomycetota bacterium | reverse complement strand
AGTTCTCGAACGTCCAGTTGACAGGCCAGAGGGTTTTCCCGGACGTCAGTTCCACGTAGTTCTTGAACGAGCCAAAAAACATCCACACAAACGGCATCACTGACGTGAAAGTCAGAGTGATGAGCACGATGTGCGGGAAGATACGGGCGATCCGGCCATAGGATGGCGGACGGATAACTCTCCCTCGCTCGATAGCGGCCTCTTGCACGTCAGCACTCTCCTCTCAGCCCGCCAGCGCTCAATACTGCCACTGCGGCTTCAGCACTCGAATCTGGATGACGGTCAGCGCGAGGATAAAGATGAACAGCACGAAGGCGGACGCCGTGGCAAAGCCGAAGCGCATGTTGTTGAAAGCTTCCGAATAAACCAGCCGGCTGATCCAGAAACAGGAATCGCCCGCGCAGCCGATCACCTCCGCGTTCGTGAAGGCCTGCAGGGTGCCCATGACCATGATGACCGATTCCAGGAGCAAGGTGTTGGCCAGAAGTGGAATGGTGACATAACGAAACCGGTGCCAGGCGTGGGCTCCATCCACTTTCGAGGCATCGTACATCTCCTCCGGGATCCCCAGGAGGCCGGCCGTGATGATCACCACGTGAAAGCCCAGTCCTTTCCAGACATCGATCATCGCGATCGACGGCAGTGCGGAGTTAGGGCCCGTGATCCACTTGCTGGTGGGCAGCCCAAGCGCGCTCAGAATCTGGTTGAACTGTCCGGTTTGGGGGTCCATCAGCATGCGAAACAGTAGCGCAATGGCCACATAGGACACGACAACGGGGAGATAGATCACGAATTGATAGAAGCCGCGGCCCCGGACAACCGAAACGAGGCACAGCGACACAAAGAGCGCCAGAGGCAAAGTGCCGAGGTAAACGGTGACCGAGAAGGTGACGGTTCGCAGAACGGCGGTCCAAAACAACGGATAGCTGAATACCTGTTCAAAGTTCTTCAGCCCGACGAACGGACTGGCGGCCGGGTCCATCAGATCGTACCGAATCGTGGCCATCCAAAAGGCCCGCAACAATGGGCCGAAGGCGAACCAGGCGTACCAGGCGAGGACGGGCAAGAGAACAAGAAGGCCGAACCAGAACTGCGGCCGGCGGAGCATCTTGGCTACCGCGGCGCCCAAGGGTCGGCGAGACGCCGCCATCGCGCCGCTGGAAGCGATTTGTGTCGTCATGGCAGTCTCCTGGCGACATGATTTGCGTGGTGGATTGCGGGTGCTGCGCCGCACTGACTGTGGCGCAGCACCCGCTGCACAGATCCAACAACGAAGCGGTCAGGGCTCCCTAGGACTTCGTGCTGTCCTTCCACTGCTTGAAGTTGGTGGTCATGATGTCCTGCAAGGCCTTGCAGGCTTCCTGGGCCGACAGCGCGCCCTGCCGGCATTTTTCGAACGGAACGTTGGTTCCGGTACGGTTGAGGCCCCAATCATTGCCATAGTATACCGTGTCAGGAAGTGAGGCGATAGCACGGCGCCGGCTGATCTTGACGATGTCGTCGCCTTTGTAGATGGGATCGTCGAGCACCGAGGGGGTCGAAGGCACTACACCGCCGTAGATCGGGACATAGAAGAGCTGGCCTTCCTTCGTCGCCATCCACTTGGCGAATTCGATGGCGATGTCCTTGTTCTTGGCGCGGCTTGGGACCTCGAAGCCCCAACCGCCTTCACCCACATACAGAGGCTTCTGTCCGGCGATAGCCGGAGGTCTGTTGACCGACTCGACCTTCATCTGCGATCCGTTCGTCAGCTTTAGCTTGGCCCCTTCCGGCGCCAGGGCCGTGTTGCCCATCGCGACGCCGACCTTGCCGGCGAAGAGTGAGTTCATGTGGTGATCGTCAAGCTGCGTCTCGATGCCTTTCTTGACGGGCGTCTCGATGTAGAGCTGCATCGCCTTGACGGCTTCTTCGCTATCGAAGTTGAACTTCTGCTTTTCGCCATCCCAGAAGAACTTGCCGAGCGAGCGCATGGTGGTCAGGTACTGGCCCAAGTCCCACCCCTGGCCTGACATGCCCCAGCGAGCGACCTTGTCACCTTCCTTTTTCTGAAGCAGCTCGGCCAATGCCCACATCTGCTCGTAGCTGTCGAACCCTTCCTTCTTGTT
>VGYL01001250.1 GCA_016872975.1 Planctomycetota bacterium | reverse complement strand
GGCATCCCGCAGGGCAATGACCTTCTGGGCGAGGTCTTCGTTGGAGACGTGCGCCCGGAGCAGACGGTTCAGGGCGTCCTTGGCCGCGTCCCGCAGAGGCTGGCGGTAAATTTCCTCGATGGCCCGATGTAGCTCCTGCCTGTCGAAAACGGTGTTCCTGACCTCTTCGGCATACTGCTTCAAGCGCGTGTAGGTCCGGTAGCGCGCCCCGGATGGGCGGCCAAGCTGGCCGCCGACCGACCTTTCCTCTTTCAAGACCTGTTCCACGCCCTGGCGGACCAGATCGTGGTGATTCTCCAGCCGAGCCAGCGCCGGGGTCTCCGGCGTGCATCGGGCGGCATCGAGAATGACTTTCTGAGACTCCGTAACGACCTCGCCTGCTCGGTTCATCCAGACCAGTGCGTCATTATCCTCCGCCGTCCGCAGGTACACGGCCACGCCCTCTGGGGCGCTGCCGGTGGGATGGAGGGACTTCGTCGAGTAGACGACCGGCGGGAGGTCGGGAACGATCTTCTCCAATTTCGGGTCGGCGGTGACGGCGTTCTTCCAGATTTGGTAGGCATAAGACGCCAAGTCCACCTCGGTATCCGCGTCGCCGTCCAGAATACCGGCTTTTTCCGTGAAGAGGTCCCGGACGGCCTGCTCGTTGCGGTCGTCCTCGAAAAATGCCTCGTCCGTGCCGACCACTTCGGCGTTCTCCCACAGGCGTTGGCGGACGCGGGCGCGCAAGCGGATGATGCGCTCCACACCATCGGCAGGCATGAAAGAATAACAGAGAATCCTCTCGGCCCTCTGCCCGATTCGGTCCACACGCCCGGCACGTTGCACCAGCCGGATGATAGCCCAGGGAAGATCGTAATTGACCACGATGGCACAGTCCTGGAGGTTCTGGCCTTCGCTCAGGACATCCGTGGCGATGAGGATGCGAAGCTCCTCCTGCGGTCGAACCTGATTCCGCTTCTCGTTGCTCTCCGGGCTGAAGCGCCAGGCGTAGGCAGTAGGATCAGCACTATCGCCCGTCACCCCGGCGAAGTTCTGAGCACCACAGGCATGGAGTTGCTGCTCCAAGTAACGCACGGTGTCTGCGAACTGCGAGAAGATCAGGGCTTTCTCGTTCGCATGCCGCTGGAGGAGCAGCTCACACAGCGTGGCCAGCTTCGCGTCTTTGCCGGCGTCCCAATCGCCGCATTTTCGCAGGACCTCGATGAGGGCGGCGGCGTCGGTATGGAGGTTCTCTGCCAGCGTGCTGGCAAACAGGCCCGGACGCAGCCAGTCAAACCGATTCCGCCCGTGCGTGGCATACTCGCGGTAGACCTCGGCGGCCCGGCGGGCGAAGTCCTCCGGCGTCCGCAAAACGCCAATCTCCTGGGCTCTGCACGCATCCTCACCGTTATCCTCGAACATGTCCTCCACCGGATCGGCGTCCTCGTCACAGACACGCGCGTCCAGTAGCCCGGAATCCTGCGTTCCGATGGGCAACGGCTTCCCCATATCTATCGCGCGCAGATAGACGTAGTTGCGGAGAATGTGACGCTCAACGGACTGAAGGAACGCCTGGCCGCTCGATTCCAGCCGCTTGAACAGATTGGTTCGGCAGAATCCCATGAGCCGTTTGCCGGCACGGGACAGGTTAGCGATGACCTTTGCTTCATCCCGCGTCGGCGGTGCGTCCGGCGTATCAAGAATGTAGTTCCCCAGGCCATAGCGGGGCAGATGCAGCGAGTTGATGGTGCCGACGACATCGGGCGAATAGAGCCGGGCATACTGATCGCTCGCGCTCTTCTCATTGACCGTGAACTTCGCGGTCTTGGGGACGCGGATCGGGAAGTAGTAGGGGTTTCCATCCTGGAGCGGCAAAAACCTCCTGCCGTTCGCCGAGTCCGTTTGGGCGTAGTTGTCCATGATGAAGCTGCGCGTACGGCGGACCAGATACAGCCGCATGAGCTCCCGCCAGTCGTCCGCGTGCTCACTCTTCTCAAAGCCGCTGAGCGTCTCTGGCTTGCATTGGTGTTTCCGCTCGAACTCCTGCGGTCCCAACTCCCGCAAGAGCCGTTCCGGGCGGATGGGCAGGATCGCATCATCCGCCAGGAAGAGACGCAACTGATTCG
>VGYL01001249.1 GCA_016872975.1 Planctomycetota bacterium | reverse complement strand
TACCCTTGCGGCGCAGGTCGATCAACATCAGGTGATTATCGGTCCCGCCGGAGACCAGGTCAAAACCGTGTTCGAGCAGTTTCTCGGCCAGAGCCTTGGCGTTCTTGACGACCTGCCTGGCATAGGCGACGAATTCCGGCGTATCCGCCTCCGCCAGAGCCACCGCGACTGCGGTGAGGGTATGCATGTGCGGACCGCCCTGCAGACCGGGGAAGACGGCCCGGTCCACCTTGTCGGCGTGCTCCGCCCGGGACAGCAGCATGCCGCCCCGCGGGCCGCGCAGCGTTTTGTGGGTCGTGGTCGAGACGATATCCGCGTACGGAACGGGGCTCTTGTGGATGCCAGCGACCACCAGGCCGGCGATATGGGCGATGTCGCTGACATGGTAGGCTCCGACCTCCTTGGCGATCTGGCCGAAAATCTCAAAGTCGATCGCTCTGGGATAGGCCGTAGCCCCGGAAATGATCACCCGCGGGCGATGCTTCTTGGCCAAGTCCCGGATCTTGTCGTAATCCAGCCGTCCGGTCTGGGTGTCGATTTCATAGGAGACCGAATTGAAGAACCGGCTGGTCAGCGAGACCTTCCAGCCGTGGGTGAGATGTCCGCCGTGCACCAGGGACATTCCCATAATCGTCTCGTGCGGCTCGATGAGAGCCGCGTAGGCGGCCAGATTCGCCACCGAGCCCGAATAGGGCTGCACGTTGGCGTGGTCGGCCTGAAAAACCTTCTTGGCACGCTCCTGGGCCACTTTTTCGATCAGATCGGTAACCTGCTGGCCCTCATAGTAGCGTTTGCCGGGGTACCCCTCGGCATATTTGTTCGTCAGGCAGCTTGAGGTGGCCATCATCACCGCCCGGGAAACGTAGTTCTCGGAAGGGATCAGGCGAATGGAGCCGCTCTGTCGCACTTCCTCCTGGCGAATCAACTCATATATCTGCGGATCGTACTGCTCGAGGGCCGTCCTCATACAGGTTTCTCCAGAATGGATCATACTGCGGGACTGGGCCGAGCCTCCGTGGCCGCACGGCTGTCCCGCAAGTTCTTATAACATGGCCGCAATCTGCGTACAAGCATTTATTCGTTGACAGGATTGGGCCGAAGACTACGATGGGAGCGATCCATCGTTTGAGAGAATAACGACTTAACGACATGATGTCTGAACCGGATGTTCCAGCACAAGCGCAGGCCCGGGCGCACTTCGAGAGGGCCCGCCAGGCAGCGGAAGCGGGGGATTTTGACCGCGCCATCGATGCCTACCTGGAGGGTCTGCGGCTTGCGCCCGACGATATCTCGGGCGGCCATATCGAGCTGCGGGTCCTCGCGTTGCAGCGCGCCGGGCGGGGCGGAGAAAAGCCTACGGCCGAGGAGGTGAATCGGCGGCTCTCGGCCGGGGAGACCGCCCTCGAGAAGATGCTCAATGCCGAGTACCTGCTGGCCAAGGATCCGGAGAACCTCGGCTATGGTGAGGCGGTCCTGAGAGCGGCGGTGGCGGGGGGGTACTGCGAGGCCGCCCGCTGGATGGCCGATCTGATGTTCCTGGCCAACAACAACGCCAAGAAGCCCTCCGCCAACCTCTACGTGCTGCTGAAGGACTGTTATGCCGATATCGGACAGATGAATCGCGCGGCAGCGGCCTGCCAGCGGGCCCTTCGACTGAGGCCCCAGGACAAAGGGCTGGTCAAGGATATGAAACGGCTTCGGGCCAAGCTCGCTTCACCCCGGCGTCGGGCGGCACAGAAGAAGACGCCGCCGCCCAATGGCGTCGTGCAGGGCGAAGCGGGGCACCCAAGCGCTCCGGGCGAGACGGCCGAGGGGCTGAAGGAAGCCCTGCGAATGGGGGCGATGAATCCCCACGGTGTGGCGGAAGCTCGGGCCTTCTTTGCCAAGGCACGCACCGCCGCGGAGAAGAAGGAGTACGATTTCGCGATCGACATGTACCTGGATGGGCTGATCCGGGCGCCGGATGCGCTGGAGGAAGGCCATCTGCCGCTGTGTGAGCTGGGCTTGCAGCGGCGGGGCAAAGGCGGCAAGAGACCCTCCATGGTGGACCGGGTCAAGCGGATGCGGGGCAAGAACCCCCTGGAACAGATGCTCAACGCCGAATACCA
>VGYL01001248.1 GCA_016872975.1 Planctomycetota bacterium | reverse complement strand
TTTGGGCAATTTGCTAATCACACTTGAACCATGCCCGTTTCTATTGGAGGAAACAGAGCGCATCGCGCACGATCGAGAAGCGCTCTGTCCCCCGATCGTGGACTTCTACGACACCCGATTTCATTCACATCAGAGCCTGCAGGCGGCCATTGCCGACGCCCTCGATCCGAATCCAGAGGGGGCTTTTCGTATTTACCGACTGCGGCGAAGAGGAGCGCCGGGCGACGAGCTCTGGCCGGAATTCCTGGACGGGTATCGGACAGCGGTCGGAAATCGGCAAGTGGCGCTGCGTTTTGATACCGCAGAGAGGTTGGTGTATGAGCGTGACTCCGAAAATGTCTTGCGGGATTGTGAAGTGGGGGAGTTGGACGCGCCCAGTTGGAACTGGTTGCTCAGACGCATTGGTGAGCTGCCGAACACGGTTGTGCTGATTGCTGCCCGACCCACGCCGGCCGGCCTGCTGCTCGATCGGCTGCAGGCCGCCTATGGTGACCGGCTTCTCCATCTCAAAGTGGAGGGCTTCAGCCTGGATGAAACGCAGACCTATTTTCGCGCCACCGAGTTCGGCTGTCAGGTCGCGGACGAGTCGCCCGAGATGGTGGAGAAAGTCCACCTGCTATCCGACGGCCGGCCGATCCTGATCGCCCTGGCGTTGGATTGGCTGGCGCGCGGGATGTGGGATCCGCAGCTGTACTCCGCCGACGTCATTGAGTTGAGGAGATGGAAAGGGCGGGCTGAAGAGGATCAACAGTCGGAGGAGACAAAGCGCCGCTGGGACGAGATAACACGCCGGTTCGAGATGCGGCTGGTGGAACAAATCCGCAACCTGGCTTCCCCCCTGGACGTCGCGGTGCGATACGTCGCGCTCTGCCGCAAAGGGTCCAACGTCGAACTGCTGGCGCGTCTGATGGGGATCGGGCTGGAGGAAGCGGGGGGCCTTGTCGAGCAGCTCCTCACTCTCTCCTTTGTCAAGCCGCCGCGTCCCGGCAGCCACGGCATATTTTTCCTGCACGACGAGATGCACGACTTGGTAGAGAGCCATATCTGGTTAGTGGATTGGCCTGACTACGCCGAGCAGAAACGACTGGAGGGGGTTATTATCGGCTGGTATACGGAGCAGATCGAAGCTCTTGATGAACGCATCCGCCAAGCGCAAGGCGGGGAGGCGCGTTGGCAGTTGCGCCGGGAGCAGCAACTTCTGATAACCGAACGTCTATATTATCAGTTCGATGAAGACCCGCGCCTGGGTTATCGCGAGTATTCCCACTTGAACGAGGAAGCCATTGCACGTCGAGAGCTCGAATGGGACACCTGGCTACGCAATGAAGCGCTGTGGTTTATGTCTCATCGGGCCTGGCGGCGAGGGCAGCAAGCCAGCACCGATGTAAACTACCCGCGTCGAGATCCTGCATGGGTGCAAGGAGACAAGATGGTGCGTAACCCTACCGTGGATTACGACAGTCGGCGTCGATGGGTGAACCGTTACATCGCCCGCAATGACATGGCAAAGGCCTCTCACGTTGCCGATCAACTTTTGGTTAGAGAGGCCTCACCAGACGAGCCTGAGCTCTACCGCGGCGGCGTGCGGGTCGCACTAGCGACCGCTCAGGCCTACATGGGAGGTACATACACCGAGCAAGCTGTACAGAATTTCGATGTTGGCATCCGGACATTGCTAGGAGTTCCGCTTGAGCATCGAGAGCCTTGGTTGCACCCTTATCTGCTCGGCACCGCCTATCTTTACAAGGGGCTGGCACTGCGCGGTGCCCTTTCTTTGGATGAAGCGGCAGAAGCTTACGCCAAAGCTATTCGCCGTTTTCGGCAAATTGATTATCGCCCAGGGTTGGCGGAGTCCGCTAATAACCTTGCCTATGTATTGGCTCGTCAAGGGCGTCTGGAACCAGCCCTAAGGATGGGCAATAGAGCATGGCGCATACGCCAGGAACTGGGTGACGAATATGGCATTGGTCTGAGCTTCAATACCAGGGGAATAATTCACGAACGGATGGATCATCCAATTACTGCCATCCATAACAGCGAACGGGCGCGCGGTATCTTTTTAGAAATCGGCGACGAGAGGGGTATCATCCTGGCCCAAATTAGCCTGGGG
>VGYL01001247.1 GCA_016872975.1 Planctomycetota bacterium | reverse complement strand
GGAACCATGGACCTACGGATCGCTTCCATTGCCCTGGTCCACAACTTCACCGTCCTGACGCGGAATCTCGTGGACTTCGCGCGGGTGCCCGGCTTGGCCGCGGAAGACTGGGCCCGCTCGTGACCGATTCGTGATTCACCGGCCCATGGGTGATTGCCACGCACACTCGGCTCGTCAACTCAAGTGTGCGGGGGCAGGAGAGCACGGTTGAGCAGAAGGACGCGCGCCGAGCGCGGGTTCGCGGATTGCATTGTCTTCGCGCGTCACGCCCAGCGTGCCACTTCCTGCGACAGATGGCTGAGTCTTGACCGGGCCGGTGTGTCGGCAAGACTAGTTGCACCGTGGAACTGGAATGCGGCGAAGGAGTAACCACATGAACAAAGCGGCGACGTTGTCACTGCCGGCGATGCTGGTGGTGCTGAGCGTGGTCCATGCCTTGCCGGCCGACGTGTTCCAGATGCCGGCGGGGCTGAAGAGCCTGGAGACGGTGGTGGTGGGCGATCCGGGCAATCCGCCGGATGACACGGGCTTCGGCGCGGTAGCCTATCCGTACAGAATCGGCAAGTACGAGGTGACGGCCGCGCAGTATGTGGAGTTCCTCAACGCCAAGGCCAAGTCGGATCCGGATGGGAATCTCTGGAACAACGACATGGACACGACACACTCCGGACCCGGGCCGCGCTGCGATATCCGGCGGGAGGGAGACCTGGGGAGTTACACTTATCGCGTCGCCCCCGAGCTCGCCAATCGGCCGGTGAACTTCGTGAGCTTCTGGGACGCCTGCCGCTTCTGCAACTGGCTGCACAACGGCCAGGGGAACGGTGACACGGAAGAGGGCGCGTATACCCTCAAGGGCTACCGGGGCACGGACGGGCGCAGGGTCACGCGGAATCCGGGGGCCAAGTGGTTCATTCCCAGCGAGGGCGAGTGGTACAAGGCGGCGTACTATGATCCGCACAAGCCGGGCGGGCCCGGCTATTGGGACTATCCCACGCGCAGCGACACCAAGCCGAACCGGGACTTTGCGGGCTCGAACGCGGCCAATTACCACGATGGCGGCATGTTGGACCCTGTGCATCATCGGACCGAGGCGGGGACGTTTGCGCGCGCCTCGAGCGCGTATGGGACGTTCGACCAGGCGGGTAATGTGTACGAATGGACCGAGGGGCTGATCCCGCCCTTTCTGCGTTGCCTGTGGGGCGGTTCAGCCTGGTCCGCGACGGCGGGCCTGAATGTCCGCGCCCCCAACGATCAACTCCATTCCGGCAGCGATGATGCCCTCGTGGGATTCCGGGTGGCCGGGGCCTTGCCGGAGACCCCGGCGGTAACGGGGTCGCCGGCGGAGGCCGCCCCGGGAGCGGAAGCGGCCACGGTTCGGTTTCCCCGCCGCCCCTGGCGCGACCCGGAAACCGGCCGGCCGTTCTTCCCGCTGGGCTGGTTCACGTGGCACAGTGACGCGCAGGACCTCGAGAGCATTGCCAAGGAAGGAGGCAACGCCGTGCTGTTCGTCGATGCGCCGAGCGATGTGGACGACGAGGCTGAGCTTGAGGCGAACATCCGCGCCATGAAGGCCTATCTGGATGCCGCCCACACGTGCGGCGTCAAGGTGCTCCCCCAGATCGGCAGTTGGTATGAAGCATTCATGCGCCAGGACGCAGCCGAAATCGCCCGCCAGCGTCGGTGGGTCGAAGCGGTTCGCGATCACCCGGCGCTGCTGGGCTACCAATTCTACGATGAGCCGGAGTACAACGCGCGGGGCGGGCTGGCCGTGGAGGCCCAAGAACAACTGGCGGAACTGGTGGAGGCGTTCCGCAAACAGCGTGAAGCCATTCGCCAGTGGGATCCCAATCCGCACCGTACCGTGCAGGTGGTCTTCAATCTGGTGCCGCTGTCGAGCTGGACGGCGTATCTTCCGGTGATCGACTCCTTCCAGATTGACCGGTACCCGCTCGATTTGAGCCAGGCCTACTTTGGCCACCGGGGCGATTGGGGGCCGCTGATCATGGCCTGGTCCATGGCTCACGGGGCCGCCGCCCTGCACGACCATTCCCATCTCCTGAACCCCGCGCCCTGCATGCAGGCAGTCGGGTCAAGCTGGGTCGAGCCTGCGCA
>VGYL01001246.1 GCA_016872975.1 Planctomycetota bacterium | reverse complement strand
GAGAGGACGCCGGCCCTGAGCATCAACCGCGGGCATCGACTCAGGTACGCTACCTGAGACGATGGCCATCGGCAGCGGGCGAAGCCGAGCGAACCTGATTGACACAATTTCCGCGGCACAACCTATGGCATGAACGCAATCGCGTGGGCCAGTATCCTCGAGGGAGCCCAGTTCTCCCGCCTGCTCGCCGAGCGGCTCAGCCTGGAGGGCTATGCGGTGAGTACGGCGGCCGACGGGAAGCCCGGCCTCGCCGAGTTTCGCCGCGGCGAGTACCCGCTCGTGATCCTGGACATCATTCTGCCCGACATGGAGGGCCTGGAGACCCTGCACGAGCTGCCCCGACTGCTGGCTGAAGCGCCCTAGCAGGGTGCTGAAAAAGGCCGTGCGGATGGCCGCTGAATGTGCTTGAAGGGAGCTACCCCATTCTTCCGCGAGGTAGCTGGCATGCGTGGTCCTGACGATCGGCACGAGGAGTTCTTCAGCTACGTTCCCTTGGAGGCTCGGGTCCCCAAGGACCACCCCCTGCGCGCCATCCGGCGCCTGGTCGATGCCGCCTTGAAGGAGCTCTCGCCTCGCTTCGATGCGATCTACGCCCAGACGGGCCGGCCCTCGATCCCGCCCGAGCACCTGCTCCGCGCCCTGCTGCTGCAGGTCCTCTTCACCATTCGCAGCGAGCGGCAGCTCATGGAGCAGCTCGACTACAACCTGCTCTACCGCTGGTTCGTGGGGTTGCGCATGGATGATCCCGTCTGGGTGCCGACGGTCTTCAGCAAGAACCGGGAGCGCCTGCTCGCCGGGGACATCGCGGCGGCCTTCTTGGCGCAGATCCTAGCGCAGGCCAAGGCGAGGGATCTGCTCTCGACGGAGCACTTCACGGTGGACGGCACTTTGATCGAGGCCTGGGCGAGCCAGAAGAGCCTGCGGCCGATCGGCAGTGACGACAAGGAGCCATCCGCGGACCCGGGCAATCCGACGGTGGACTTCCGCGGGGAGAAGCGGAGCAACGCGACGCACCGCTCGACGACGGACCCGGAGGCTCGGCTCTACCGCAAGGGCAACGGCAAGGAGTCGAAGCTGAGCTACGCGGGTCACGTGCTGATGGAGAATCGGAGCGGCCTGGCGGTCGACGGTCGTCTGACGATTGCCGATGGCACCTGCGAGCGAGAAGCGGCCCTGGCGATGGTCGAAGAGCTGCCGGGCTCGCATCTGATCACCGTCGGTGGCGACAAGGGTTACGACACCAGGGATTTTGTCGAGGGCCTGCGTGAGCGCCTGGCCACGCCCCATGTGGCCTGCAACACGAGCCGCCGACGCAGCGCCATCGATGGGCGCACGACGCGGCACCCGGGCTACGCGATCAGCCAGCGGTGTCGCAAGCGGGTCGAGGAGATCTTCGGTTGGATGAAGACCGTGGGCGGATTGCGCAAGACGCGCCATCGGGGCCGAGAACGCGTCGGCTGGATGTTCACGTTCACGCTAGCGGTCTACGATGTGGCGCGGATGGCGAGGCTGATCGGCTCCCCGGCCGGGTAGCAGGAGTCCTGCCGCAGGCAGCCAAGCCCACCTCGCCGGGTGCGTAAGACCGGATGTCGCCATAACAACCGGAAGGCTCCCACGTGGCAAACAGCCATGGGAGGGGCACCGGGGAGTCTCAGAGGGCCTTCTTCAGCACCCTGCTAGTCCTGGATGCTGGCGCCAAGATCCAGATCAAGGAGCCGCGCTCTCCGCAGGAATTCTGCCTGAGCCTTGAGTGCCATCCTCATGCCCCCGCGTGCGGGTATCCTGAGCGCGAATGGCTGCACGTGGGCTACCTATGGGCGACCCTAAGGCTCTACGCATGCGGAACATCGGTCAGGGACGCATCCTTGGGCACGATCAAGTCCCGCTACTAGCCGCCTGTCGCTGCCTCGTCAGCTACTGCCGGCCTGCTTGCAGCCCCCATCGGCGCCGGCGCCACCCGCCACCGGGGGCGGGCACCCCCTCCGCGCCGATCTTTCGCCAGGTTTGCGTTTGCGATTCCAGAGCGGCAAGTCTATGTGATACTGCCGAGCCGGAAGTGGACGGGCCGGGCCAGGGCGCTGCCGCCCATGGCAGCCTCGCCCGACACGCCCAGA
>VGYL01001245.1 GCA_016872975.1 Planctomycetota bacterium | reverse complement strand
ATCCCAGCTCTATGAAAGAAGCGGCTCTCTACATGAGCGATGACAACGGGTTGAGTTGGGACTACATCACCACCATCGCCCGTGACCCGACAGGCGTCTGGGGCTACACCTACAACGCACTGGTGATGGTGGCCGGCGGTCGCCTGCAATGCTATTCGATGCGCCAGAACATCAACTCCGCCGGCGGCAACTGGGCGTGCATGAGCTACTCGGACGACGGTGGTTTGACCTGGAGTGACATGAAGCCCATTGGCCAGTTGGGCTACTCGCCCTGGGTGGAACGCCGGCGGCCAGGACAGTACGGCCGGCCTGGGGTCAGGAAGGATCCGGCTGGGCGGCCGGTGCAGACGTACGAACCTATGCCCAACAGCAACGAGATCATGCGCTCCCCCTATCCGCTTGTGCTGCGCGATGGCCGCATCGTTGTCCTGTATGGCCGCCGCAAGCCGCCTTACGGCATGGGAGGACTGGTCAGCGAAGATCACGGCAAGACCTGGAGCCAGGAGTTCGTGCTGCGCGACGACGCGAACTGCGGCGACCTGGGATACCCTGTGGCCACCGAGCTGGAGGATGGCCGCATCTTCACCGCCTACTACTACAATCTGGACGACGGCAACGGCTGCGGCGGCACGCGCTTCATCGCCGGATCCACCTTCACGGTCAGCTAGCGCTAACGAGAGGAGTAGGAGATGAGCCATCCGGAAAGCGGTTTCATCCAGAGCATCCATCACATCAAGGTGGACTATGACCCGAAGACCTACTGTGGGCACCCCCGCCAGTGCGGGATGAAGAACTTCGGCAACGGCGAGCTGGCCGTGCTGTACTGGCGCGCGCCCTGCAACTACGAGACGGAGAAAGACGTTTCGCACAGCCAGGCTGATGGGTACCAGAGCCGGGCGAAGGCGATCCTGCGCCGATCGTTGGATCACGGCCAGACCTGGCTTCCCGAGAACGACGTCGTGGTCTGGGATGAGACAAAGCCGGTCGCGGAGCGGATGCGTTTCCTGGGGCAAGATCCGGCGGGGCGCGAGCTGCTCGACATGAGCGTGCCCGAAGCCATGTATTTCTTCGGCCGGACGACGATCTTCCGCCCCGACCCGACGACGGGGCGGAACATGATGTGCGAGCCGGTCTTCCTGATCCGTTCGGCCGACAAGGGCCACACCTGGGAGCGCGTGCCGGTCACGATTCCCCCGCCGCCGGGCATGACGAGCATCCTCAAGGACAACCACCCGCTGGCCACGCTGCCGGATGGCGCGGTCGTCGGCGCGTTTACCGCCGGGCAACCCGGTTCGGTGTGGCTCTACGGCAGCGAGAACTACGGCATGACCTGGCAGTGCCTGTCCAGGATCGCGGTGGACAAGGCCGGCGCGGGCCGGCCGACCTATGCCAATCTCATCCTGTTGCCCAGCGGCCGCCTGCAATGCTACATGCTGATGCTATCAGGTGGGTTCCACGCATTGTGCATGAGCGAGTCGGACGACTGCTTCACCTGGAGCGAGCCACGGCCGATCGTGCGTTACGGCCACGGCCCGTGGGCGACGCGCTGGGAAGCGGGCGCCCATCGCGGGGTGCTCTACCGTTCGCCGTGGCCGCTGCGCCTGCGCGACGGCCGGATTGTGGTGGTCTTCGCGCGACGGGAGTATCCGGCAGGCATCGCCGCCCTGCTGAGCGAGGACGACGGCAAGACCTGGTCGGATGCGGCCATCATCCGCGACGATGCGAGCGGAGGGGATCTCGGTTACCCGGTCGCCACCGAGCTGGACGACGGCCGTATCTTCACGGCCTACTACTATCAACTGCAGGACGGCAACAGATTCGATGGGACTCGCTTCATCGGCGGCAGTTTCTTCGCACTGCGCTGATCGACCGATCTGGAGGATGCGCTATGAGCCTTGTCCGTGATCTTCAGCATGTCACCGTCTACCGCGACCCCGCAGGCAAATGGAACGGGGCGTTTCCCGAGATCGTCTGCCAGCCCGCCCTGGCTCCGCCAGGCGGGCCAGAGGGCAACGGCGACCCTTCGACAAGCGTTCGACTGAGCGCTCACGCCGAAGGCTCAGGGCAGGCTCTGGCCGTGGCCTTCCGCGAAGCCCCGTACCCGCCGACGCTGCCG
>VGYL01001244.1 GCA_016872975.1 Planctomycetota bacterium | reverse complement strand
CATGTCTGCACCTCCAGCCGCGCGGCGCACGGCGCGCCGCGGGGCGGATTCTACCGGCCGGCCCCTGGGCAGCCAACGATCGGGTAGGAGAGGGCCTCGCGGCCCTCGTCCTCCCACACCACCGGACGTACTCACCGTATCCGGCGGTTTCCTTTAGTGTTGTAACGCGGCATACCGCTCGGCGAGGCCCACCAGCCCTTGCGCCGTGAACCAGGCCGGCGGCATGGCTTCGTGAGCCGCGGGGCTCGCGGCCATCCGCCACCAGCCCTTCCCGCACGCCGCGGTCGTCCACGAACGGTTCTTCGGGACTCCGAGGCTGTGCAGGAACTCCGCCATCGAACGCGCCCGCTTACGTTGCTTGAGCCGTACGCACCGCAACTTCCGCCGCACCCATTGGTCGAGGTCTTGCAGGTGACCGCGACATGCGGCGTAACGAAAGTACGTCACCCAGCCTACCAGGAACGAGTTCAGCTCGGAGATCATCCGGCTCAACTGAACGCCCCGATTCCGCCGGGTGATCCTGCGGATGCGGTCCTTGGCCCGTTGGAGGCTCACCGGGGCCATGCCCAAACCACCACCGGGCAGAAGCCGATGGCCCAGGAACTTGCGTTCCAGGACAAACGCCACCGCACTTTTCTCCCGATTGATGCGGAGCTTGAGTTGGCCTTCCAGGAACTTCGTCACGCTCGCCAGCACCCGCTCACCGGCCGCCTGGGACTGCACGTAGATGTTGCAATCGTCGGCGTACCGACAGAAGCAGTGCCCGCGACGTTCGAGTTCCCGGTCCAGATCGTCCAGCAACAGATTCGCCAAGAGCGGCGAGAGCGGCCCGCCCTGCGGCGTCCCTTCTTCCCGCTCGACGCACACGCCGTTGCTCATCATCCCCGCCTGCAAAAAGCGGCGGACGATCCGCAGCAGCCGTTTGTCAGCGATCCGACGGGCCAGGCGCGCCATGAGGATGTCGTGGTTCACCCGGTCGAAGAATTTTTCCAGGTCCAAATCCACGACGATGACGCGATCCTCGGCTACGTACTGTCGGGCCTTCGCCAGCGCGTCATGCGCGCTGCGCCTCGGCCGGAAGCCGTAGCTCGACGCCGAAAAGGTCGGGTCCAGAAGCGGTTCGAGCACCTGGAGCAGCGCCTGCTGTACGAAGCGGTCCACCACCGTCGGGATGCCCAATTGTCGCACCCCGCCGCCGGGCTTGGGAATCTGCACCCCCCGCACCGGCTGCGGCTGGTAACGGCCGTCGCGTAACGAAGCCAGGAGCCTTTCCTTGTGCTCGTGCAGCCAGGTCCCCAGTTCGCCGACGGTCATCCCGTCCACGCCCGGGGCGCCCTTGTTGGCCTTCACGCGCCGATACGCTTGGTTCAGGTTCTCACGCTGGCAAACCTCCTCCATCAGGTACGCGGTCAAGGCTCGTGCTGGGGCCAACACCGTGGACGCTTGCCACTCCTCGCACGCCGCAGCTTGGGTTCCGCCTTCGCCGCCTGCGCCGGGGCGCGCCGACGCCGTCGAACCCGATCCCATTCGCGCAGACTGCGCTTCGGGGAAGAGCCAGAGCTGGTCGCCGTCGCCTTGCTGTTGCTTCACGCCCATCGAGTTGTCCTCGACTGGCTCCTTGCACCAAAAGATTCGGCCCTTCGTCCGGCGTTCCCGGTTCGGCCTAGCTGTTCCCGCGCCTTTCGGCCTGCGGTGCCTCACGAGCCTCGCCGACTGCCCGGCCTACTACGGCCTCGGCTGACTTCTCGCCCGCCTTCCCGCCGTGTTGCCACGTCGGTAGTCCAGTCGCCCGGACAGCGAACGAGACCTCCCAGGTTAAGCGTTGCGTCCGACCCTCGGGCCCCGCCGGATCTACCGCTCACGTGTCCGGATGACGATTGGGCGTCCCCGTCCATTGCCGGGTTACCCCACGCGGTCGGCCTTATATCCGGTTTCTGTTCGTCGGGTCCGAGCTTTGGGCTTCGGCTCCCTTCAGATTCCGCCTCGCGACGGACACCCTGGCCTGCCCTGGCGGTTCCGGTCATCACGGCCCGCAGAGGACTTGCACCTCCTGCACGCAACGCATGCCTGGCAAACAAAGCGACGGACCGTTCCGTCGGAAGGTCCGCCGCAGTGTCGG
>VGYL01001243.1 GCA_016872975.1 Planctomycetota bacterium | reverse complement strand
GGCGAACAGCCGCCCCGACAGCAATCGGCGAGCTGGCACACTCGATCTCTCAAAGAACCACCCGCAGCAATCTCTCTCAACCCTCTCCTGCGGTGTGCCTAACGAACGCGTTTCAGCCGCGGGCGACAGCCTGGCGCGGCGGATGCCAGCGGCGTAGCCGCGCCTGCAGCCGCCGTGACAGGCAAGCCCGTCGGCTGCAAACGCCAGTTAGGTTGCACACGGCACGGTGAGAGGCAGCCGCCGGACAGACGGCGACTAACGATACAGCGCCTTAACTGCACCCCAGGAAGCTGGCTCTGCGGGACATGGTCCGAGCCCCCTCCAGATCACCACTCGATCCACCTCGCCTTCGAAGTAGCCCTGGCCGGACTCACCGCAGCGTCCAATGACGAAGTGGCTCTGCGTCAGACCCTGATCCCCGGGGAACGTGTCCGGGTGAGGTGGAGCGGCCAGCTCGCCATCAACATAGAGGCGGAACTCGTCGTTGGTGCGATCCCTAACGGCGCACACGCTGTGCCAGACCCCCGGTGCGTAGACCTCGGTAGACACGACGTAGGTCGCAGCGCCGCCGTGGTCGGTCCGAAACGAGAACGCGACATGCCCTGGGTAGTCCGGCCCTGTCTCGAAGTCGACTCCGTAGAGAATGCTCATCATGCCACCGTCGTACGATGGGTGGTAGCGTCCGATGATGTGCGGCTGACCGGGGAGCACGGCAGGTGCGCAGAAGCAGCAGCTGACACAGAAGCTCTCGTCAGGACCGAAGTCATCCCAAGCACCGGTAGGCAGGTCCACGTAGTCGTCCAATCCGTCCAGGAGCAAGGCTCCGCCGCCACAGAGATCTCCGCCGTCGGGATCCCAAACCGGACCGTTCACCAGCGTGCCGTCGTGCCCACCGACGTCGTCGTGGGCTACGAGTCCTTCGAGCTCGTCTAGCTGGTAGCGGGCGATGATCGCCCCGTCGTCGGTCGGGCACTGGGCGAATGCAGTGCAACAAAGCGCCAGGCAGACTGCCACTGCCGCAGCAACGAGAATCGGTCTTGCCATCTTCGCCTCCTCTCTGTCTGTGTTGGCAGCTGGGTCTTCCCGTTGCCGTGTGCAACCTAACGAACGCGTTTCAGCCGCGGCCGGCGCCGGCGCGACGTGTGCTCCTCGCAGCAGACGGCGTGACGGCGCCGTGCCGTCGGCTGCAAACGCTAGTTAGCCCGCATGCCATGTTGCATGAGAGCTATCATCGCGTCGATGTCGTCCGGCTGCTGCGTACGCTCCGCAGCCTTGTTCACTCGCACCACCCCACACCGGACACACCGATGAACGATCTGGAAGCCCTTCCTTGATCTCCGCAGTGCCACCGGAGTCATCAGGCCCCCGCAGTCAGCGGCGCGGTCACCAAGCCCGACATCAACGTGCTTCGAGTACAAGCAGTACGGGCAGTGATTCCGGTAGCTCCCATTCGTCGCCGGGCGCACGGCTCGTCCACAGTGCTCGCACACGAACCCGGCATTCTCCTCGCTTCGTCCCACCCCGGCCTCCTTGGCTTGGATGTCCCCAAGTTCCAAGGGCCAGGGTTCCGTTCACTCTCCCCTCGCGGGTCCCAGGCTCGACTCGACCAGAGGCCGATTCACCGCCAATCTCTCGGATCGGCGATTACTTCCGGTTCCTGCTTCAGCGGGGCATCTTCCATCCCCGGATCCGGACCACGACCGGCTTTGCTCATTTGTACCGGCCACTGTAAGGCGGGCTCTACCACCTTCCACCGGTAGGCGTGGGTCGAGCCTCACTGGCGTCGGCGTCGTCCCCTAGTGTCAGGAGTGGGAGAAGCGCCAGGCGCGTCTGTCCATGTCACCCCCTTCGACTGCCCTCATGCGGGCTAACGAACGCGTTTCAGCCGCGGCCGGCGCCGGCGCGACGTGTGCCCTTCCCTGCAGACGGCGTGACGGCGCCGTGCCGTCGGCTGCAAACGCTAGTTAGCCGGCTCACTTGCGCATCCTCCGGCTCTGCTCGGAGGCTGACAGACGGGTCTTCCCGTCCTTCCCCATCGACCACGGGTTCGACACCTCGCGCTCGGCCTTGAGCAGATCGGAAGCCGCACCCTTGGCGAGCAGCTGCCGGTTCACGCGCCTGA
>VGYL01001242.1 GCA_016872975.1 Planctomycetota bacterium | reverse complement strand
GATCGGGCCGCCATGTTGAGGGCGGCCGTTGATATGGAAGGCCGGGGGATCGGTCGGGGGATAGAGGTTCCTGGCGCGCAGGACCCGGAGCAGGGCGTAGGAGTTCGCCAGGTTGTGGATGGCGGGGAGGTAGTTGTCGATGATGTTGTCGCGCTCCACGACCCAGGAGCCCTCCCGCGTGAAGTAGTAGTTGGGTCCGTGCGGGACGGGCGGATAGAGGATATGGTTGATGTCGGTGAGCGGGCTGGGTTGTTCGATATTGTTGCCGTAGGGGGTGCTCCTCTGCACGTCGCCCCAGCGGGCGGACTCGGCGACGATGGCCTTGTCGATCCAGCTCGCCACGCGCCGGTAGCGGTCCTGAGACGCGGTGACGCTCAGGGCGCCCTGGTGGAAGCAATGCCGGTAGACCCGGTCGGCAAAGAGCAGGCGGAACTCCGCGCTGGCCCGCAGCTTCTGGAAGAGATCGCCCGCGCCGCCGGTGGCGTCGATGCGGGTGGCGGCCCGGCCGTGATAGTCCAGGACGATTTCCTGGTCCCAGACGAAGAACCGGAACTTTCCGTCGCCGCTCTTGACGTTGGCGGCGGCGTACCCGTTGTGATGCGGCCAGTCCTCCGCGTCGGCATAGAAGTGCAGAAGCATGTAGTCGGCGAAGTTCTCCACGTCCAGGTACTGCTGCATCTGCGCGTAGCCGACGGGGCTGGACGGGTTGCTGGCCAGCATGGCCTTCCAGCGGGGGCCGGGCTGGGAGAGGTCCTGGTTGATCTCCCAGTCTTCGGGCCGCCCGCCGAGATGGTCCGCCAGGAAGTCCTCGGCGATGCGCTCGGTGAGATCGTACAGGCCGAAATAGAGGCCGTTGACGTAGAGGTGCACGAAGTGCCCGCAACTGGAAGGCTGGCCCATATCGCGGAGGCTCTCCTTCATCCACACGTCGCGCGTATACTGGGAGTCATTCGGCCGGTAGCGCGAAGCGACCCACGTGACGAGGGCCCAGGAGTCCGTGAAGCCGGCGCGGAGGACGAGCTGATTGAACTGCTCCACGTCCGAGCCGGCGAACAGCGGGTAGCGCAGCTTCGCCGGGCCGTACTCGCTGGTGAACGTCAGACGCAGGGAGTGCTTCTGCATTCGCCAGGGCCGCCGGCTGGAGTTGCCGTGCACCTCGATCTTGCAGTCATGCTGGAAGCCCGCGCCGCCGTCGGGCAGGATGTACTCGAGCGAGCACTTGCGCTCCCAGCGGCTGAGCGGATTCGTCCAGATCCCCGTGGCCCGGCTGCTGAAGTCGTCGGGCAGCATCGCGAGCGAGACGCCGGGGAGATCGAGCAGGGCGTCGCGGACGGAGTATCCGGGCCGCGTGTTGTTGACGACGCGCGGGTCCATCTCGTAGTCGGCCGGGACGGTGCCTTTGACTTCAGCATCGTAGCCCCAGTCGGTCGGCCAGCCGGGCGGCCGGGCCGGCTGCCGGGCGACGTCGTCCGCGAAGATATAGGTGTGCGTCGTGGCCTCCGGGGGGACCCAGCCGGCCTTGAAGGCGACCGAACGCACGAGCGTCGTGGTCCGGACGGGGATGGGCATGTCGGGATGGTACAGAATGCCCCGCCGGTCGGTCGGCTCCGAGCCGTCGAGGGTGTACCGGATGGCCGTGTCCGGCGTGCCGCAGTAGAGCCGTAGCGTGAAGGGCTCGTCGTAGAATCCCCGCTCGTGGCTGTGGATTATCGGCTCCACGAGGCCGACAGACCCCGGCCCATTGGCCCGTCCCGGCGTCGGGGGCGAGAAGTACCGCGACTCGCCCTGCCACAATCCATAGGAGATGTCGGTCCGCTGCCAGGGAAAACGCGGCGTATATTCATGCACGACGGCGCCCTCGGGACCGACCAGGGCCAGGTACTCGCCGTCCTTGTCGAGAGAGAAGTTGGTGTGCAGATATCCCTTGGCGTCCACGGACGGGCCCGGGCTCGCCGCCTGTCCCGAGGCGAAAACGACCAGGTACTGGCCGGCGGGCAAGACGATGCCGGGCGGGAAGGGCCATTTCCGCAGGTTCCTGCGGTCGTCGGTCAGGCACCAGCCCTCCAGAAAGACGGGCGTCGTCCCGCGATTGTGCAGCTCGATCCAATCCGAGGCGTTCCCATTG
>VGYL01001241.1 GCA_016872975.1 Planctomycetota bacterium | reverse complement strand
AGCCGCTACGAGCACTATTCGCCGTTCCTGAACGTCGGGTATCTCGACACGGCCACCGGGCACATCACGCCGATCATGGACCAGTCGCGGACCTACGGCTGGCACGACAGCCTGCTGCTGGTCCACGACGAGCAATGCCAGTTGTCCGCCGCCGGACGGGTGCTGATCAACGCGCACCAGGACAACGTCAATGCGCTGGACCTCGAGACGCTGCGGGGCTACGGCCAGCCCTTCTGCCGCAACATCCACGAGGCCAAGGCGGGCGAGGCCGTCGGCATCTGGGCGGCCCTCCTGCGCCACGAGCCGGTGCCGGCCGGCAAGGAGTGGCTGGCCCGCGGCACGGCCGTCTACGGCGGCGGCTCGGTGATCGACACCGCCGTCTCGATCGCCGGCGACAGCTTCTACTTCATCCCGACGCACGAGATGAACGCCGGCGTCGCGGTCATCGCCTGCCGGATGGCGCCCGACGGCAAGGCCGGCGAACAGACCCCGGCGCCGACCGCCCAGCTCACCGAGCAGGAATGGGACAAGGTGCGGAATCTGCCCTGGGAGTGGGACATCCTGAGCTTCAAGAGGCTCAGCCATGTGCTGGACGCCCTGCCGGGAAACGTCCCGGGCACGACCCGCGATCCCCTTACGCAGGGGGCCGCCGAACGCGTCAATCAAATCGGTGACGACGAGTTGGACGGCCTCCTCCGCCAGGCGGCGACGGCACAGGTCGCGGCCGGCGAGGGGCGCGGTCACCTCAAGGCGAAGCTCGCAGCGCACGTCCGGGAGCTGATTGCCCAGGAATGGCAGCCGTTGATCTTCCCCGCGGGCAAACATCCGCGCGAAGCCTACCGCATTTTTGCCGATCCGACGGAGACGTTGTTCACGCTGGCTCGCGTCTACCCCCATGTCGAGGCGGATTTGCAGACGGGCCTGCGGCAGTACGTTAAGCAACTGCGCCGTTCGGGCGGCCCGCTGGAAGGACCGGTGGGCCGGCGGACCGCCGATCCCGCTCGAGGCGCGGTACGCTCCTACTACGACGTCGCCTCGGACAAGCTGTTCCGCGTGGTGGATGACATCGTTCGCAGCGACGTGGCCCGCCTGTACCCGCTGTGGCTTTGGGCCGCCGTCACGGGCGACTGGGAGCACATCGAAAGCCATTGGGACCGTCTGAAGGTCCTGGTGGACCAGCCGCCCAACAAGATGGCCGAGGACTGCCGCAACGGCTATCTGGCCGGCCTGATCGCCTATGGCCGGATGACCGACCACATGAAAGACGAGGAGTCCCGCGCGAAAGGGCTGCGGATCGCGCGCAGCGCCCTGCGCGAACGATTGACGTACGAGCTCGCGCACACCAAAGGCGGCCTGATCGTGGAGGTGCCGGTCTCCCGCAGCATCTTCGCCCGCTGGCGGCACCTGACGCCCGAGGTAGGACAGCTCCTGGCCCGCTACGCCGGCCCGATCCATCGACAGCTTATGGAGGTCTACGTGGACTACCACCGGCCTACCTGGCACCTGGCCTGGGGCGTCGAAACGCTTTGGCGCAACGAATCGCCTTTCGCGTTGCCGACCATGCCCGCGGAGATCTTCACGGCCCGGGCGTGGGTCCTGGGAGAGCCGGGCGACAAGCTGGAGTCCTTCCTCGATCTCCCCTGGTGCCAGGCGGATCTGTTCTATCTCCAGAAGCTGGTGCTGTGCCTGGAAGCCCGATAGAGCGATCAGACTCGCCGGAACCGTCGGCCCCGAGATGAAATTCCAAATCCCAAATCCCAAATTCCAAACAAGTCCAAAGCTCCAAATCCAAAATCCCAAACGGGGCAGGGCGGGTGACGACGTCGTGGTCATTCCCAGGGCGGGCACCCGCTTGCTGGGGAGCCTCCCGGGGCGGGTCGTTGTGAGCAAAGTGCGGCAGTCTCCCAGGCGATCGGTTGAGATTGCTTCGTCGCTGCGCTCCTCGCAATGACATACTTGGGCGCCCTATGTCATTGCCAGCGAGGCTCGGCGAGCGCGGCAATCTATCTCCATAGTCTCAGAACTTGATTGTATAGGAATTTGCTTTTGTGGATAACTCCGGCGCGGCCGATCCAGCCCCGCCCTATTCTTCCAGAGAGCCTCTGGAAGAATAGGGCGGGGCGAAA
>VGYL01001240.1 GCA_016872975.1 Planctomycetota bacterium | reverse complement strand
CATGGAGCGCCTGGGCCAACCCCTTGGCGACCAGCGGGTCCGCCGGGTTCAGATTCGAGGCCTTGCGGGCGTCCGCGATGGATTCCTCTTCCTTGCCGAGCGCCGCTTTGACCTCGCTGCGGAGCACGTACCCATGGGAAAAGACGGGCCGCTGCGTGAGACACTCGTTCAGATGATTCAAGGCGATATCATATTCCTTCCGGGCGAAGGCCAGGCGCGCCGCAAAGAGGCGGCCGCCGCACTCGTCGAGGTCCTCGCGTTTCGCGAGCTCGGCCATCTCCTCGGCGAGCGCCCAGTTCTCCTGCCGGCGGGCCAGATCGAACAGGTACCCGGCCGCCATCTGTCGCGGGCTTGACGGCCGGACCGCGGTGTAGGCCGGCGCCCGCGCGTTGCGGACGTCCTCGCTGCGGGCGGTCGCGATCAACACGCTGCGCAACGCGGGTATGGCCTTATCCGGCTGCTGCGTCTGCTCGTAAAACAGCCCGAGCTGCAGGCAGCGGCGAACCGGATCGCCGAGCGCCCGCGCCGCCTGCTCCCGGAGCTCCCGGCGCCGGGCCGGCGGGCAGTTCCGCGGGTCCGGCTCCGACAACAGACTCCGGTAGAACGACGCGGTGACATTCTCGGCCGCGTGCGCCGGGAAGGCTCCGGCAACGGCCTGGGCGGTGCTCGTATCGCCTTGCGCCAGGAGTGACTCGCACAGCTCCGCGAGCTGGCTTTCCTCCACGCCCTCCGGATTCACCCGCAGCATCTGTTGCACCAGCTCGGCTTCGCGCGTGTGATGGCCGCGCAGCTCCTCCGTGAGCACCCGCGTCGTGCCGGCATTTCCCTCCGGGCCCGATAATTCCTGCCGGCGGATCGTGGTGAGCAGTTGACTGCTCCGGGATCTCGTCAGATCCAGATGGAGCGCGATCGTGTTGGGCTCGCCAGGCTTGAGCTGGGCGATCTCCCGTTCGGCCTCTGTCGCCTGGCCTTTCGCGATCAAGGCCTTGATGCGGAGCAGGCGGCTGCGGTCGTTGTCCCCGAACCGTTCCTGGAAGACCCCGGTGACGCTGAGCACCGTGTCATACAGGCCGACGCGCAGCAGCGCGGCCCCATAATCCAGCAGCGCATCGGGTCTCGTGTAGACGATCCCGGCGCTCAGCGCGGCGCTGAGAAAGTCGATCACGGCACCCGTCTCGGCCGTCCGCTCGAAGAGCTGGGCCAGGGTCCAGGCGAGGAAGGGGTCCCGTCGCTCCGGCGGGTGGGCCGCTTTGATCTGCTCGTACGCGCTATAGAGGCTCCGTACGGCCTTGCCGGTCTGGCCGCGCGCCAGGTCCAGCATCCCCTGCCACTTGATGACTTCCGGGTCCGCGCCGGCGCCGCGGATCTGCCGGATCTCGTGCACCGCCTTCTCCACGCGGGTCAGAAGCCCTTCGCGCGCCGGGTCCGAAGGGGCCAGGGTCATGAGCCGCTCGACGCCGCACTTGCCCAGCAGCGCGTACAAGGCGAGCCGGTTGACCCGATGGGTGAACTGCGTGGGACCGGACCGGTTCTGGGCGCCGGGCGTCCCCAGGGCTTGTTCCGTCAGCGCCACCGCCTGGCTCACGGCCGCCTCGTCGCCGTAGAGAGAGAACTTGCGGTAGTGGTAGCCGGCGGTCAGCAGCGCATACTCGACGTTGCCGCGGTCCAGCGCACGGGCCTGCTCGGCGGCCTGGATGGCGAGCTCGAGCTTTTCCCTGCCGCCGGCCGAATCCAGATACGCCGCGTAGAACGCGTAGAATTGCCCCAGGGCGGCCAGGACCTGCGGGTCCGAGGCAAACCGCTGCGCCAGGCTCGCGTACTGCGGCTCCAGTACTCTCATCTGCTCCCGGGCCGCGGTGATGCCGCCCCGTTGGAGCAGCATGAGCTGGCGCGTCAGCACATTGAGGTGCGCTTCGGGCACGTCGCCGGCGGCGAGCACCGCTTCCGCCAGAATCTCGTCGGCCTGTTGCCGGGCCACATTCTGCTGGTCCACGCTGCCGCGTGCGGCCGCCGCCTCGGCTTTCGTGACCAGAACCTCCGCCAGATAGCGATACACCTGCACGTTGTTCGGATCGAGCTTCTTCGCCTCCTGGAGATCGCTTTGTGCTTCCTGCAAGAGCTCGGCCGGC
>VGYL01001239.1 GCA_016872975.1 Planctomycetota bacterium | reverse complement strand
CGCGCTGGTTATCAGCACGATCTTCTCGTTCGCCTTCTCCAGCGCCGCAATGAGCATGGTGCGCAGGGCCCGGTAGGCCTCCACCGCGCCGCTGGAGTGCTCCTCGGTCACGATGGGCCGGATGGACTTCTCCAGGCCGCTGTGGACCCAGTACGGCACGCCGCCGAGGAACGGCACGCCGATCTCCTGTTCGACGTCCTTGATGGTCTGGACCTTGTTGTCCAGGAACTGCAACCCGATGGCCAGGCCGAATCCCGATCCGAGCCCGAGCGTCAGGGCGACGAGCAGGATCTTGACGGGGTCCGGCGACAGCGGGGTCGCGCTTGCGGCAACGGGTTCGACAAGCCCCAGATGCTCGGTCTCGAGCTCCTCCGACACGCGCATCGTGTGCAGACGCTGGTAGAGCGTGGCGTAGTTCTGTTCGTAGCGGCTGACCACGTTCGCGATACGCTTCATCTCGGCCTGCCGCTTCGCGGCCAGCAGATCCTTCGCCTGCCATTTGTATTCCGCGGCCTCGATGGCCTCCAGTTGCACCTGCAGCGCCTTCTTGCGATCGCGCATCCGTCGCAACTCGATCTCCTTGCCCACCGCCAACTGGCGTTCGATCTCGGCCATCTGGGAGCGGACCGCCTGCAGGCGGGGATGCTCGGCCTTGAGATTCTCGGACATCTGCTTCTCTTCCTGCTGAAGCTGCAGATAGCGTACGCGCAGTTCGTACCAGCCCGCGCCGGCATCGACGATGTCGTCAAGGTCCTTGGACGGCTGCAGTTCCTCGGGCAAGGCCGCTTCAGGCGGCGCCGCGGCAGGCGGGACAACCCCATCTCCCCCGGGCGCCGGGACTTTGGCGCCGATGGCGCCCGTCTCCCTCGTGAGCCGGTTCATCTGGTTGATGACCACGGCATCCTCGCCCTGGGCCGCCTCGTATTGCGCGTCGAGGATCATCAGCTCCGAGCTGATCTGATTGCGCCGTCCCATGAGCGCGGACAGGTAGGCTTCTTCCGTGGTCCCCCTGCGCTCCACCCTGGCGGTATCGTGCAGTCGCTGATACTCGATCAGATCGTTCTCCGCCTGGTCAATCTTCTCCTCCATTCTGACCAGTTCCTGCTCGAGCATCTCGCCGGCCGACTTCGTGGACTGCATCTGGATCGTGATCCACTCTTTCTCATGCTCCTCAATGAGCTTCGAGAGAAAAGCGGCGCCGTAGGCGGCCACCGGCGCGTGCGCGGCAACGTCTATCGTCATGACCGGACCCCTGGTCGGCACGGCGCTTACCGGCAGGATCATTGCTCCAATGCCGCCCATGGTCGCGCCCCACTCCGGCAGGAGAAGCTCGGCCACACGCCGCCTGAGGCGATTGCTCTGCAGCAGAATCGCGTGGTTTGTCCTTGTCCATCGCGCCCTTTGACCCGGCAGCGTGAGTTCGGGGTTCGCATAGAGCATGAGCTGGCAACTCGCCTGGTACGACCTGGGAGCCACCTGCGCGAATATCAGCCCGCCCAGCAGGGCATAGAGGAAGCAGACCACGATGATCTGCCATCGGAAGAAAAGCATCCCGACGTAGACGCGCAGGTCGATCTTTTTGACTTCGTCTTCAACCGGGGGCGGCACGGCGGCTCCTTCCCAACTCCCGCGACACGGCGCAAACTGCCTGAAAGGGAGATAAAAATCTAACAGAAGAGCGCCGGCGTGTCAAAAAGCAAAACCCCGCCCCCGAGTAATGGGCCAGTCACGCGATGAACTGGCCCGCGACCTCCGGGCGCGGGCAGACTTCGTTCCCGCCACGCGCGCCCTGTTCCGGTTCGGGATTCGGGTTTCGTCGTTCCTTCGTGCCCGGGTATTTCGTCATTCGTCATGGGCCGCCGATTTGGACCGTCCCTCTTGTTCCCCGTGTCCCGGCGCTGCGCGCCGGGTTGCCGGATGCGGCCGTTTCAGAGTCGCGAAATCGGGCGCCGCCGCACGATCAACGTCCGGACGCGATCCCCGCCTCCCGCAGCAGCGGCAACCCCCGGTCACGTTCCGAGAGCACGGGCGCCTCCACCGGCCAGGCAATGCCGAGGTCCGGATCGTTCCAGCGGAGGCCGCGCTCGTGCGCGGCCGAGTACGGGGCGCTCACCTTGTACATCACGTCGGCGCCGCGGCTGA
>VGYL01001238.1 GCA_016872975.1 Planctomycetota bacterium | reverse complement strand
GGGCGAAAACCGTGTTTTCAGGGGCGCCAGTGAGGATGCCGCCATCAGAGCGCCATGCCATAGTGGTTGGCGGTCTGAATTTTTCGCGTAAAAACGCCCATCACGGGGGCATTTTGGCGGAGTGAGTTTTTCGCGTGAAAATGCGGCTCTTGGGGCCTTGTTCCGTTGCGGCCGCGTTGTGGTGGCGCGTCTGGAACATCTCCTCGTAGGGCGAGCGTCCCCGCTCGCCTGAGATTGCCGCGCTTCGCTCGCAATGACATGGTCGGGCGAGGACGCCCAACCTACGAAGAAACGCCTCGCGGCGTCACTACAAACACGCCCGCCGTGTTCGAGGCGGGAAATATCCCCCATCGGCGTGGAAATACAGGAGAATGCCGGGGCGGCACCGTATTTCCACGATGGAACGACGCCCTGCCGAGCGGACACCACCAAAGATGCTCAACACACTCCGGTGCGCATCTTTGGATAAGCGTGAGTATCTTTGGGAAAGGGTGAGCATCTATGACGGGGGGTGAGCATCTTTGGGCGGTGGCCCCCCCTCTTGCGGGGGAGGGAGAGTCAGCCATCAACGGGACGGTCCGGTATTCCCAGCTTGTAGCTTGTAGGGTGTGCTGTGCACACCATCTTCCTGCCTTCCGGAGAAACGGTGTGCACAGCACACCCTACGGAGCTATCGTTGCGTTGTTCCAGTCTCTGCCTATCGTGCAAGACAGATGTAGTGAGGGCGAATCAGGAGATTGGCGGTCCCGGCGTCTTATTCAACCTCCACGCCATCCGGGACCGTGTATTCGCTTTTCACGGTTGCGTCCGCTTGGCGACGGTGCCAGACGCGGACCAAGCCCTGGCCGAGAGGGAAGGTGCCTTCCGCCCAGTCGAGATCGCCGAGTTGCGGGGCGATGCGGATCTTGCGGCCGCCCGGGTCCAGGAGGCGGATGCCCAGGACGTGCTCGCTGAGCCAGGCGGTGGGCCCGGAGGCCCAGCCGTGGCAGAGGCTGTGGCGGAAGCCCTGGTAGCAGTAGTTGCCGAAGTCGCCGTGGATGTCCTTCTTGCCCGGGGGGACCAGTTCGTCGATGCCGGCGGCGTTTTCGGTCCAGGCCAGGTCGAAGTCCTCCCAGAAACTGGTGGCGCCCAGGTCGAGCATGGCGCCCCAGTAGGTGCGGATGCAGTCGAGGCAGCCCTGGATGTCCCCCGCCTGGGCGCGGGCCTGGAGGACGTAGTAGCCGTAGAAGGTGCTCATCCGCGCAGCGCCGCCGACGGCGAGGACCTGCTCGTTGAGCCCGCGGGCGTCCCGCAGACCGGCCAGGGCCATCAGGGCCGCCGCCTGCTTGCTGGGACCGGGGTCCGGGGTATACTGGCGCAGACGCGAGGCCGTCTCGCGGCACTGGCGGGCCGCGTCGCGCTCCTGGAGGACGCCGCACAGCTTGGCTCCGGCGTCCAGGGTCAGGACCAGCAAGGCATGCAGGCCGGCGTGCGTCGCCTGTTTGTCCGCCCGGGAAGGCCAGTCCAGGAAACGGACTTCCGGCAGCTTCTCCCGGTTCTGCTTATCGATACACGCGCAGAGCTGCTGCAACAGGGGGACCAGGTATTCGCCTTGCTGCCGCAGGTAGGCACGGTCCGCGGTGTAACGATACCATTCGTGATGGAGCAGCACCCACCACATCGAATAGGAGCTGATGCCGTTCATCCACTTGGGTAGCGGGGTCTCGTCGCGGATCAGGTCCAGGCTGCGCGGCACAATGTCGTGGCCGCCGAAGACGGCGAAGATCGTCTTGGTCTCCGGGTGCATGTCGCCGACCCAGACGAGGCGGTCGCGCTTGATGCCGTCCCAGAGGTAGTCCTGCATGTTCAGATGCACCGTGTAGGCGCCGGTCTGCCAGATGCGATTGAGCCGCTCATCGCTGCAACGGAAGGAGCCCCGGTATTCCAGGTCGCGCATGAGCGAGACGGCCCGCAGGCCCACGAGAGGGATGGCCCGGCCTTTGTCCTCAAGGTCCAGGCGCACGAAACGAAAGCCCGTGTGGCCGAGCTCCAGCGTGCCCAGCCACGGGGCCAGGACCGACTGATCGCGGACGGCGTGGTCGTTCGTGGCGTTGCGGGCGCCGCCGAGATCGCTCATGGCCTCGCTGACGGACTCGCCGAACCGGAC
>VGYL01001237.1 GCA_016872975.1 Planctomycetota bacterium | reverse complement strand
CACGCCTCCGCGCGCGAGGTCGCCGGGATATCAATCATGCGAACCCAAGGTCTATCGCATCACGTCAACGCCGCTCGGTGCGCGGCGGGGTGGTGAAGGTTTCGCCCGGGTCGTGGACCAGGACGGAGTCCTTGCGGTTGGCCGGCGCTACGTTGGGCACCAGCGGGACATTGCCCTTGGCGTGGCCTTTCATCGGGTCCGGCGAGACCAGGTAGATGTTGTCGTCCTCGACGGAACAGTAGGCCCTCTTTTCGAAGGACACGTGCGTGTCGAGGAACATGACGTTCTGCCCATCGCCCTGGTGGGCGACCGCGTTGCCCATCTTGGCCTGGTCCTGGGTGCCCTTGTAGGCATTGAGGTCCGGCTGGAAGGTGGCGACGTTCCGCGGGTCGGCGGCCGGGCTCTTGAGGAACGGGTTGCGGTCGGCGGCGACGGCAAAGCCCGGCTCGCTCGAGACCGTCAGGGCGTAGAGCCCGAACGGGAAGTGGTACGAGTAGCTGCAGCGTTTCCAGGAGTCGGTCGCCGGGCCGAAGTCCCAGGCGTCGATCAGCTCGAAGTTCGAGGCGACAGTCGCGCCGCCCAGGTCGGACAGCTTGAACTCCGTGGTGCCCGCGTCGCCCTTGCAGATGAAGGACTTGGGCGTCACCTCGGCGTACTTGACCAGCAGGTAGAAGCAGGAGCTGATCGAGGCCTTGCCGCCGCTGCCGTCGCCGGCCAGACCGTAGGCCGCGGTGCGGCTGGCGGCCGTCCAATTCGGGACCGCGCCCCAGGTGGTGCTGCGCCCGCCGGCGCGGGGCAGCTCGTCCTGGTAGTCATTGGAGTACAGCAGCATGGCCTTGCCAATGCCGGACAGGTTGGTGCCGCAGGTCAGCCTAAAGGCCAACTGGCGGACACGGGACAGTGCGGGCATCAGGATGCCCATCAACAGAGCGATGATCGCGATCACGACCAACAGCTCGACCAGTGTGAACCCTTTCGTCTTCATAATGATCCCCTTTCCTTCTGGGTGAGATCGACGGGGCCGACCGTTCCGGCGGCGCGGACGAAAGGATGTGGATGAATGAAGGCAGCACGAACGTACGTTCCGCGCCGAGACAACCGGCAGCGGGGAAACGCTCCCCGTCGAGGCTCAAAGCTTACGATCCCGCCGATCTCCTGGGTTGATATGGTTCGATATGTGTGTCAAGACCATCGTCAAAGGCGGAGCCTTTGGCGATGCCACCCATCGGTGGTAATCTATGAGAGCCTCTAACAGAATGAAGACTGCCCCATGTCATTGCGAGCGGAGCGAGGCAATCTCCCAGGGGTACGGTTGAGATTGCTTCGTCGCTGCGCTCCTCGCAATGACAGATTCAGGCTCATTCTGTTAGAGCTTCTGAACAAATCCAAGACCATATCCTTAAGGACCGAAACCCATGTCCGGGCTCTGCCCGTTTCGAATTTTGGATTTCGAGCCTTGGAATTCGTTTGAGATTTGGTGCTTGGAATTTGGAATTTCCCGCCGCGGTGAGTCTGCAAAGCGTCGCTGCGCGCAGCAACACGCCCGGCAGGCACGGCACGATTTTGCGGGTGAAGCTTGCGTCGATGAGCGTGACGAAGAGCCGTCAGGGGAGAAAGCGAAGGCGTCGGCCCGCGGGCGGGTCGGACGAAGAGAAAGGGAAAGATAATCGATAATAGCTCAGAAGAATGAAACGACCGAAAACGGCCGGAAGCGACGCTGGCTCGCTGCTCTCCTTGTGGCTCGTCCTCGCTCAAGGATCGGTCGCATTGTCAAAGAGCACGCTACCGGAGAGGTAAAGGCGGCCCCGAGTTGAATCCCCGGGGCCGCCTCAGCCATTCCAACAAAGAGCTCAGACCCCAGGATTAGCTGCGGGTCGCCGGGGCGGCGGCGCCGCCGGCGGTGCTCCAGACGTCGGGGTCGTGAACCAGGACGGAGTCCTTGCGGTTCGCCGGCGTGTGCACAGCGGGCGTCGGAATATTGCCCATCGGATGGCCGCGGGTCAGGTCCGTCGAGATCAGGTAGATGTTGTCGTCCTCGATCGAGCAGTAGGCCCTCTTCTCGAAGGACACGTGCGTATCGAGGTACATGACGTTCTGTCCATCCAACTGATGGGCGACGGCGTTGCCGTTCTTGGCCTGGTCCTGG
>VGYL01001236.1 GCA_016872975.1 Planctomycetota bacterium | reverse complement strand
CAACTCCGTACCGAGAACGTGTTACGCGACGTCGCAATCCCGTGAAGAGGCCACCTCGGCCGGGACGGCGACAATGCTCTTATCGACGACGACGGGCCCTGCCTCCTGAAGATCCTGAGCGTCACGTCGCCGGCCTCGACGCCGGCACACGGGGCCACTCTACGCCGTGTCCTATAATACCACTCACGGGTTGCCCGAGCAAGCGAAAAGAGCAGAACGGTCAGAAAATGGCTCATCCGCGCAAGCGTACTTTGATGGTTGCTGGGTGGAAATCGGCCTGCCAAAGGGACCCACATCGGCGCCGAATTCGAGTCCGCCCAAGGCATGCTGTACATCCTGAAAGCACACACGGTCAAAGGGATCCTCGCTTGCCTGATTTGCGTTGTCTGATCGACGGGCGGAACCGCTAGCGGTCGCCGTTGTGCTGGAGGATGTGGCGGTGGTATCCCGACTCATCGTAGATCAGTAGATCCACCTGGTCGAGCTGGCTCCAGAAGCGATCCGGTTGATACTGCGTCCGGGCTTCCGCCACGCATGTCACCGGCGGCGCCGGCCGGGGTCGATCGGGGTCCGCGTGGCCGGGTCGCGCCGGGCCTGCCACGCCATGCGGGTGGGCGGCGGTTCGCTGCCGGTCTCGGTGGTGACCCGTTCGGCATGACCTTGGAGCCGGTGTCCTCTGACCGTCGCAGCCAGCGCGAGGGATTCGCCGTCGGGCAGGGCTAGGCAAAAGCGCAGGCTCCTGCCGCTGAGCCGGACGTCCTTGAGCGGAAGCTCCAGTCCGCGATGCACCACCTTGCCGCTGACCTTCTGGAACGTCTGGTCAAGCTGCAGGGTGAATGAGAGAGATTCTCCCGCCGGGGTTTCGAGGGAACTCTGCCACGTGCCGGACAGATTCGCGGGAACGATCCAGAGATAGAGCACGCCGTCGAGATAGCTCTCGGTGTTCTCGACAAGCTCTTCCTGGTCCCGCGGCCAGCCTTCGATTCCGTAGTTGTAGGCGACAATCCGCGTCCCCGGTCGCAGCTCGCGCAGCAGCTTCGGGCGCAGCTTGAGCGCGGTGCGCGGGTACAGATAGAGCATCACCACCGTGGCCGGTCTGATGTCGCACTTGAACATGTCCGCTTCGAGGAATTGGACACGTTCGGCGACGCCGGCCTTCTCGGCCGCGGCGCGGCTTTGCTCGACCAGTTCCGGGCGCAGCTCGACGCCCACGCCGTGTGCCCCCGCTTGTTGGGCAGCCGCGATCGGGATGCGGCCATCGCCCGAACCCAGATCGTAGACCACATCGCCTTTTCCCACTCTAGCCATCTTGAGCATCTGGGCAACGACTTCGTGGGGTGTCGGTCCAAAGGGATCGATGTCTTGCGAGGTCCCCAGGGTCTGATCGAATTCGAACTCGCTCTCGGCAACGTCCGGCGCGGGCAGGGAGGGTCGATTCGTGTCCGACGCGGGACAATCGGATTGACCTGCAGATCCCTCGGTCGGCGCTTGTCCGCCCCAGACCTGCATCCCCAGCAGGAGCCACACGACCAAGGTGAAGAATCCGCGCGCGCCGGCGCCAGGTTTCGAGAGATCCGGACAAGCACGACAGTCCGTCATGCGATCCTGTCCCTTCGGCACGGAGTAGCTGGAAGGCAAAAACTGGAGCACTGGAATCAGTCCCATTTGAACCGGACTTTGTTGTCGGTCAGGGTTTGAATCCGGTGTTTGACATTCTCCTGTCGGACCTTCGGGTCGCGCCAGATGTCGACCTCATCCTTGCTCTCTCGGACCTGCTTTTCCAGGTCATTGAGCCTCTTGAGAAGCTGCTCGTACGCGACCTCCTTGCGCCGCACGATCAGGTCGTAGCGTTTGGCGACCACCTCCTGGAGCTCGATCCCGATCGCCTGTTTCTTGGCGTCCGATTTCTCCTGGCGGATCTGCTTGCACAACTGATCGACTCTCTTCTTGAGCTCCAGGTCCTCTTTCAGCACCACCCCGAGTTCCGGGTTGGTTCGATCGGCCTCATAGAGGTAGCCGTACTGATTGGACAGACGCTCGAGGTTCCGGGCGTAAAGCTGGGGGTCGCCGTCCTTGAGCTTGGCCAGGGCCTGCTCTTCCGTGGGATAGTTGACCTTCAGCCATTCGACGAATCGGGCGGTCTGCTCCT
>VGYL01001235.1 GCA_016872975.1 Planctomycetota bacterium | reverse complement strand
AGCGCGGCTGGACCTTCTACCCGCTGGGCAAGGGGCAGGAGATCCATGAGGAACCTCGGCTCAATCAGCCGGACGCCCAGAACATCAAGGAACTCTGGGCCGACTTCCTCGATGCCATCGAAACGGGGCGACGCCCGGTCAGCGACATCGAGGCGGTCCACTACTCGACAAACCTGAGTCTGCTGGGCATGCTGTCGTACAAGCTGGGACGCAGCGTCCGGTGGGATGGCGAGAAAGAGGTGTGCGTCGGCGACCCGCAGGCCAACGCGCTGCTGAGACGCGAGTACCGGAAACCGTGGGTGTACCCGGAGAATTCATGAATTATGATTTATGATTTGAAGAGATAACACACCGCGCGCGTTTACACGCCCGCGGCGGGCGAAGCCAATTCGTAAATCACAAATCCATTCACCAGCCTTTTTTCGCGAAGAGGACCGGGATGGTCTGCAGCAGGATGTAGACATTCAGCAGGAAGCAGCGATTCTGAATGTAGAGGTAATCGTACCTGACCTTGTGGTTGGGCTTGAGGTCGTAGAAGCTGCGGACCTGGGCCAGGCCGGTCAGGCCCGGCCTGACGGCCAGGCGGACGCCTTGCAGGGCCTGGTGTCGCTCCACGAAGAACGGCCGCTCCGGCCGGGGACCGACCAGGCTCATATCGCCCCGCAGGACGTTGTAGATCTGGGGCAGCTCATCGATGCGCATCCGTCGCAGGATGCGTCCCACGGAGGTTACGCGGTCGTCCTCGCGGGACGCCCAGACCGGGCCCACGTGTTTCTCCGCGTCATTGACCATCGTGCGGAACTTGCACAAGGTGAAAAGCCGCCCCCCCTGGCCGACGCGCTCCTGCCGGTAGAAGACCGGCCCGGGCGAGGTGATCTTGATCAAAAGGGCCGAGACCAGCATCACGGGCAGTGACAGAACCAGGATTGCCAGCGAGCCGACGATATCCAGAAGCCGGATCAGGAACTCACTGACTCGCGGAGCCCGGGCCGCGAAGGAGGCGGCCGCCCCGTCCGATTGTCGCTTCAACCGCGGGGAAGAACGGCTCGGGTGCAACGGAAAAATGCGCCCCTGCTGCGGTCCCACGTCGAGCCCGGCCCCTGCGGTTACCTGTTCTGCATCCGTACGGTGAACCCGTGCTGCATGCTCCATGCCTGTGCCCTGCCGCGCCGGTATTTCTCCCCTCTCGCGTGAGAGGCCCTCATACACGGCACCACGACCATCCAATCATGCCATTATGCCGTAACGATTATAGAACGACCACGAGCAACTGCAAGATGAAATTTGTCGATCTGAGCCAAATCATCTTCGCTCCCTTATCGGGAAAAAACGCAAGGCCCGTGAAAAAGAAGTCGGGCCAATCCGCGCGATCAGAAGCGCCGGACCAGCCCCAGCTCGACGACGTGGTTGTCGCCGCCCTGGCGGCCGCTCCCCTGCTCGAAGCGGTAGCCGCCCAGGACCTGCCAATCTTCGGAGGGAAAGTACGTCACACCCACTTCGAAGGTATTCGTCGTCGTACGCGTGCTGGGATTCACACGGTGGGTGCGTCGGTCATAAGCAACGTCCACCAGAAGATCGTCCGCGAGATAGTGCGACACCTGCAGGAACAGGCTGCGGGAATCGGTGCCGATATGGTGGCCGATCACCCGTCCGTCATAGGTATATCCCGACCGGTAAATGCTGTGCGAATAGAAGACACCCGGGTACCCGGGCACATGGGTGTCCGCATATTCGATACGGACGTCCGTGCGGCCGGTCTTGAAGATGTCGTTGAATTGCACCCCGATCAGCTCGGCCCACTTGGTCGGCAGGTACCCCGCTTCGTCTTCTCCGGCGGCGTCCACGTACAGCTTGACGGACCGCAGCAATCCGTTCTGCGGCAGCGGAATCAGAACCGAGGCATCAAACCCGGCGATCTGATTGTCCTCTGGGCGCTCGGTCAGGGCGAGAAAAGCCGTGGCGTAGTCGATCAGGCCCATACCGGGCAGCCCTCGTCCTCCGAACATCACCACTCTCGAACCCCCCAGCTCCACCAGGGGATGGGGCTTGGCATTGAACCGGAGGCCCGACAGTTTCGCGCGCGGACAATCTCGGTCCGCCTCCAACTGGGTCAGGAACCATTCGGCCCGGACGGGCCCCAGAATCCGGA
>VGYL01001234.1 GCA_016872975.1 Planctomycetota bacterium | reverse complement strand
TCGTTCTCGTAGAGGCCGGTCTGCGTGATGACGGCGGGATGTTTGCCGTCGAGGTAGGCGATGGACTGGTGGATCCGCGTGGAGGACTTGGCGAAGTCGGAGACCATGTCGGGCCAGCGGGTCTTGTGGCGCAGCCGGCCGGTCATACCGTCCAGGATCGCGACATAGACCTCATCTCCGATCTGGAGCCGGGTGATGACCTCGGCCTTGCCGTCGCCGTCCATGTCCCAGACGTTGAAGGGCACGTTGTTGGCGCTGCCGTAGCAGTGGTCGTGATCGCAGAGGTCCTTGCGCCACAGGGAGCGGCCGTAGGAGGTGAACGCTTCCAGTTGCACGGGCCGGCCCGGGTCCTGGGACATCTCCTGGTTGGCGTTGTCCAGACGGATGACGCAGTCCAGGGTGCCGTCGCCGTCGAGGTCGCCGAAGATCGGCACGAGCGCGCCCTGTTGGTACAGGGGCTCGAAAGTCACAATGGTGGCCGAGGCCGCGGCGGTGGCCGCGACGCCCGCCCATTCGGAGCGTCGGCCCTCGCGGCCGGACTGGTCCACGGCGCAGACGTAGTAGTTGTACCGGCTGCCTTCCTTCAGGCCGGAATCGACGAAAGTGGTCGATTCCCCCACCGGCTCCTGGCTTACGCGAAAGCCCGCGTGGTTCCGCTCGCCGGACCGGTAGACGTGGAATCCGGTCGAGCGGCGGTCGGTCCCGAGCAGCGCCCAATTCAGGAGCACCTTCCCCTCGCCCAGCGGGACGGCGGCGAGCTTGCGGCTCTCGATGGTCCAATCCGCCCCCGACGGCTGGCGGATCGGACGGAAGCCCAGGTCCGGATGGCGGATGCCTGCGGAGATGCCCAAGCGGGCGCCGCAACGGAGATAGCCCTTGGTCCGGGCCCAGGAGCCGCCCATCACGGCGTTTTCGATCTCGGCGAGGTCCGTGATCCGGTATTTGAAGCGCGCGGTCGCCGGGTCGTGGTTGTCGACGGTCATCTGCCAGACGTTGCCGGCCATGCCCCAGAGGCCGTAACCATTCTTGGGGCCCCAGCGGGCCGGTTGCAGGTAATCCTGCCAGCGATCGAAGCGACGGCTCCCGTCGGGGTCGCAGTTGGCCCGCGTTTCGGGGTCTTCATCGCCCCAGGGGTAGTTCTTGCCGGTCAGGCCGCCCCGGGCCGCGTATTCGAACTCGATGGAGGTCGGGAGGCGGTAGATCCGCCCTTCCTTGGCGCTCAGCCAGCGCAGGTAGGCGTGGACGTCCGTCCGGTTGACGAAGATGACGGGATGGTCGTCCTTGCCCGCCGGGATGCGGCCCCCCTGCCAGTGGAGGGGAGCCGGGTGGCCGGTCGCCGCAACGAAGGCCTTGTACTCGGCGTTGGTGACGGGATGGTCGAGGATCTCGAAGTCCTCCACCCGCACCTGGGCGCCCTGGCTGCCCCCCGTGCCCCGCCGAAAGGTACCGCCTTTAACGAGGACGTACCCGTCCGCGTGCGACTGGGCCGGACAGGGCAAGGCGGACAGAAGAATCGGCACAGCCAGGAGAACAGACAGACGTTTCACAATGGCACCTCCCATCCGAAGACCCACGGCATCCACACTGGTCGTGTGCCCGTACGGGCATCAGAAGAAATCCCACCGCATGTCATTGCGAGCGCAGCGAAGCAATCTCCCACCCGTAGGATTGAGATTGCTTCGTCGCTGCGCTCCTCGCAATGACATTCCTTTTACTGCCATTCGCGGTTCTTTGCAGAACGCCTTGCGGCGTCATATCGACGCCTACTTCTTCTTGATGCCGTGGCCGGGCTTGCGCTTCTTGTGGCCGGACTTGACCGCCCGCTGGCGGTTGAGGACCTTGCGTCCGCCCTTGGTCTGGCGGCGCGAGCGGAACCCCTGGCTTCTCTTCTTCTTGCGATTGCTGTTACGATGATTCTCCATGACAGCCCTTCCACAGGTTCATGCAACTTACCGACTATTCGCGATTTACGAATGCGACCCACCAGGCCACGCCAAGCGGTAAATCACAAATCATAAACCATAAATCATAAACAGTCAATCCCATGCCGCCGGGTCTTGCTGATAGAACCGCTTCAGCTCGTCGTACAGCCTGGGATACTCCCGTTGCAGGTCTTTGGGAATCTCGAAGAAACATTCGGTGGCCACGG
>VGYL01001233.1 GCA_016872975.1 Planctomycetota bacterium | reverse complement strand
CGGCGGGAGAAGGCAAGCGCGATCCCGGCCGGGTTCGACCTGGCGGCGATCACCTTGCCCCAGAGCCCGGGCGGGGTGGCGAATATCGAGCCCGCGAGCGTTATCAACTCGATGCAGGCCAAGGGTTTGCTGGCCGGGCTGGAAGTCGTGCCGCATATTACCTGCAAGGACATGAACGCCGACGCGATCGTCAGCGCGCTGATGAGTTTCAGGGCCGGCGGCATTGAGAACCTCCTGGCGCTGACCGGCGATAAGCCGGTGAAGGCCGCCGGTGTCTTCGAGCTGGAATCGCTCAGCCTGTTGCGGCTGATCCGCCGGCTCAATCGCGAGGCCTACCTCCAGGCGCGATCCCTCCGCCAAGTGCACCAGTTCTTCCCCGGTGCGGCGGTCTCGCCCTTCAAGTACACCGAAGCGTCGCAGATGCAGCAGTACTACAAGATGGAGAAGAAGATCGCCTGCGGCGCCGAGTTTCTCATTACCCAAGTTGGCTGGGACTGGCGCAAGTCGCGGGAGCTGTTCACGTATCTCAAGCAGGCCGGACTTTCCATCCCGGTGCTTGGGAACGTGTACCTGCTCAGCACGCTGACGCCCGCCCCGCGGCTGATGCACGACGGCAAGCTGCCCGGCTGCTTCGTCAGCGATGAGCTGCTGGCCAAGGTCCAGGCCGAGCGGGTGGACGACCACCTGGAGCGGGCCGCCCAGCAGGTGGCGATGTACCGGGCCCTCGGCGCCGCCGGCGTCGATCTTGGCGGCGTCCCCGACTTCGACAGGTTCGCCCGCATCCTCCAGCGGGCCGCCGAGATCGGCGGCAATTGGGAGCAGTTCCGGGACAATCTCTCCTGGCCGGCGCAGGAACCGTTCTACCTCTACGATGAGGCCGGCGAACCCGTCCGCCTCGTGACGCCCTATCCGAGCTTCAAGAAACGCTTCTTCGACTTCTCGCACCGGGCGTTTCTGGACCCGAAACACACGGGCTTTCGCGCGTTCAAGAAGACGATGGCCGTCCTCGGGGCCGACCGGGGCCAGGGGGCGATCTACTCGCTGTTCAACAGCGGCGAAAAGGCGTTCAAGTACCTGCTGTTCGAGTGCGAGGAGTGCGGCGACTGCTTCCTGCCGGAGAACTTCGGCCTGTGTACCATGGGCGGCTGCGAGAAGGGGATGGACAACGCCCCCTGCGGCGACGCCACCGCCGACGGCCGCTGCGGCAACAATCTCCAGCGCGTCTGCATCGGCGAGCGGATCTACGAGGCCGCCGCGTCGGTAGGGGCACCCCCCCGTGGTTGCCCAACCCCAGGGCAGGCACGGGGGCCTGCCCCTACAACGTCCGGGCTTGAACGTCTGCGAACGACGATCAACCCGCCGCGGAACCCTGCCCTGGCGCATACGTCATCCATCATCAACTACCTGTTCGGGAAGGATCACACCATGACATCCCCGTTGATCTCCATCGGCGAAGCGATCCACGCCTCCATCCCCAAGACCGGCAAGATTATGCGCGAGTTGCACGAGCTGGGCCCCAATGCCTATTGTGCTCCGAGCAACCAGCTTGAATACATCAAGGCCCTGATCGAGTCCCAGGCCGAGGAAGGCGCGGACTACATCGCGGTCAACCTCGATGCCTTCGGCGAGGACAATCCCCAGCAGGCGGTCGATATGATGATCCAGTATACGAAGCTCGTCCGCCAGTGGGGCCGCGGCGTGCCCATCTGTCTCGACAGCAGCAGCGACGACGTCCTGATCGCGGGCCTGAAGGAATGGTACGGAACGGAACAGGCTGGAGGCCGGAGGCCGGAGGCCGGAGGGGACCGCCTACCGCCTACCGCCTCCGGCCTGCGGCCTCCACTCCTCAACTCCATCAAAGTCTACTCGATGGACCGCATGCTGCCGCTGAAGAGGGACTGCGACTTCTCCTTCATCGGCCTGCTGGTCAGTGAGGACAAGCCCACCGGTCCGGGCGGCTCGCACTCGGTGGACGAGCTCTACGGCCTGGCCAGGCATATCTTCGAGCGGGCAGTCGGCCGGTATGGCTTCCGGCCCGAGCAGATCTTCTTCGATTCGACGGTCTTTCCGCTGGCGATCGATATGCCCATGGAGCCGGGCGTCCCCGGGTACACCTACCGCACGTTCGAGACTATCAAGAAGATCCGGAGCGA
>VGYL01001232.1 GCA_016872975.1 Planctomycetota bacterium | reverse complement strand
CTCCAGCCCTGGTCGTCGCTGAGGATCAACAGGATGTTGGGGGCGGCCGCTTGGTCCGTCGGGGCGACATTGGCTTTCGCCAGTCCGCACCAGCCCCCGACCGCGAACAAGGTTGTGGTGCGACCCACTACGTTCAAGAATTGTCTTCGCGTTTGCATAGTCACCATCATACACAACCGGAGACCCGCCTTCAGCCCGCCCGACGCACAAGAACCGCCAACTCCTTCGCAGCAACGTCAACCAGGGTGTTTCTCCGCGGAAGAGTATGCCGGGAGGTAAAAGTGAAACCGGTTGGCAGTTGTCGGTTGTCGGTTCCCAGTTGGGGATCTGCGGATTGCCGCGCTGGGTGGTTCGCGTATTTCGCAGTGGAGAGGCGGCAGTCGGTGAAACGCAGATCGGGCGTCGAGACTCCGGGGGCAACCGCAGTCCGCAGTCTACTACCTCCACCCTCTGTCTTCCGTCCTCTGTCCTCCGCCCTCCGGCCTATCGGTCCAGGGTCTTGCGGATGTGGTCGCGGACGCGGTCGTAATCGCGCCATTCCTCCTGGGGCTCGACGGCCTGGCCTTTCGCGCGGAAGACCTTCGGGACGGCCCACTTCCAGTGCTCGACGTGGCCGTCAGCGAAGGAAAGGTTGCAGCCGTTCTGGTGGCGGTTGGCGGGCAGGTCGAACCAGATGCCGTCCCATGAGTCGCCCGGCAACGGAATCCCGAAGAGCGAATCGGTGATCTGGTCCTCGTGGACGTCGATGAAGACGAACAGCTTGCCCGGCTCGGGCCGGCGGATCTGGGCGAGGTTCTGAAACGTGGGCAGATTGCCCAGAACCCGGCCGAAGCTGACGCCGGTGACGGATTGGCTCATGTTGTAGCTCCGCGTGTGCCGGACGCTCGTGCCCTCCACGCGGGCCCGGTCCGCGGGACAGCGATAGATGGCGGTCGAGCGGTTGTAGGGGAAGAGATACCCTTTTTCGATGTTGGTCGTATCGAGATCCTTCTGAGCGTTGCCGGCGCACCAGGTCAGACGCAGATCCAGGCCGGGGATCGGCTCGCCGGAGGACAGGTCGTAGACCGACAGGTTGGGCGGCAGGATGCCGTGATGATCGCCGGCGTACAGCAGCCAGCAGGTCTGGAGCTGCCGCAGATGGTTCAGACAAGCCAAGCGTTGGGCGACGCCCCGGGCCCGGGACAGGGCCGGGAGAAAGAGCGCCAGCAGCAGCGCGATGATCCCGATGACCACCAGCAGCTCGACCAGCGTGAAGCCGGCGGAGCTCCCACCCCCTCCTTCGCGCCGGAATCGGGATTTCCCGTTGCACGTCATAGCCTGTACTCCTGTACGGCACCGCACCTATGGTATCCCGACTCCCCGTCCGACTGCAATAGTCGGGACGCCGTCGATCTGATGAGTCTTGCCGGACAAGATCGGCAATTCAGCTCGACGCTGGGAGTTGGCCTGTTTCGGAGACCTCTCGGCAGGCTGGCCCTGGACCCCGGTGTTCTCCGAAGGCCCGTCGTGCGGACGTTCCGCCTTTGACCGTAAGCCCCGGGCAACGTCCTGGTATCGTTCAAATCATGGTACGGGTTTTTCCGCCCGTAGCGAACCCCCGCCGAGCTGCGTCTGGCCTGGGTAAAGGGCCACTCCGCTCGGCGGGTACTCACTACGGGTATTATATCAGTTCCGCCTTATGAGGTTTGACGAGCAAGTTCGGTAATAGCCGCGCGAGCCGCTCTCCGCGTAGGTCGTGCGTCCTCGCACGACATCTTTGGCGAGCGGGGACGCTCGCCCTACGAAGAGCGCCCGTCGCCGGGTTCCGATTACCGAATTTGTTCATCAAAACTCATTAGATCTCGGCATGGTAGGACCGACCGGCCTTGGCATCGCCAAGGTCTCCGGCCTTGACGAGGGTCTTCTTGCGTGGTGTCGAGGTACCGTCGCGGGCATCCCTCATCGTCAAAGGCCGAACCTTTGGCAATGCCACCCGCGGCAGCAAGGCAGAGATGCGCAGAACGATGAGGCGCTCGCGCCCATGCGACGGGCCGCGGCCGGGCGGGACTTCAGCTCTTGGCCGCCGGCGGGCTCTTGCAGCGGACCATGCGCAGGCTGTTGCCCTGGGCGCTGTACTCCACGGTGTGCATGTACGAGCGGATCAGCAGCAGGCCG
>VGYL01001231.1 GCA_016872975.1 Planctomycetota bacterium | reverse complement strand
TTGTCACCCGGTCCATGTCAGCGACCTCCAGCGTGACATCTGGGCTGAGGAACGCAATGCCGTACAAGAATCGGCCTTGGATTGTCGTTTTCGCAAGAAAGTCTTACCAATATCATGAGGTACGACCGACGGTTCAAGGCAACCGCAATGAGCTTCTCGCGATGCGTGGCGCCCATCAGGAACTCGGCCAGGGGCCGTAGCTCCCCCTTGGCCTTATCGAGCCGGAACCGCCGCTCTGGCTCCGCGGCATCGGCGACTTCCCCGGCCGGCGACTCGGCCGGCTCCGTCATTTCGCCAGGTGCTTGCGGTTGCCACTGCGGGTAACCGGGCTCCTTGATGTCACTGGCCAGCCGGCAGGCGCGGGCCAGGACCTTGACGTCCGGATCGTCCGGCAGCTCCCGGCAGGCCTGGGCGATCCCTTCGAAGCTGTGCCAGATCTCGTCGGCGATCGTGTTGCCCCAGGTGACCCCGATGCTCAGACCCTCGATCGCCTGGACCTTCATCAGCGTCTCGATCGCCGCTCTGGCCTTCACCGGCAGTCGGTCCAGGACCGCCCGGACCTCGGCCTCCATGCGGATCAGCTCATCGGCCGGGCCCGTTGTGCCCTGGCTCTCCTGGAGGGCGTCCCTCAGGAGCCGCTCGGCGAACCGCGTGTTGAAGGGGACAAGACACGCCCGCAGGCGCTCCTTCGCGCTTGCCCAGATCTCGTCTTGCTTGTTCTGGCCTTCCCCGGCCGCGGCGGCCTCCTCGGCAACCTCCGTCCCTTCCGGTGGATCGATCGGCGTGCCCGTCATCCCCTGGGCCTCCTGCACTTCCTCACGTTCCGTCTGTGGTACTTCCTTTGTTTTTGGCATGATGCTCCCCTTTGAAATAAGACCGCCCCCCGGTGGTATGAAACAACATCCCGAAGGACATGTCTCCCGAGGGACGGTTGCGCACTGTGTTGGATTGTAGCGATGTTGTTTCATACCGCTGGTCATCATGCCCCGCCGCCCGGCCGGTGTCAAGGATTTTTTCGCAGAATTTTTCCGTGGGCCCCACCTGGCATGGGGCAACATCCCCGCGCGTGTGCGAGCTGGGGGGATCGAATCGCCCGGACCGGAGCTTGGCGGCCTGGTGACGTCCCCGCCTTGCCGCCCGGCATTGTCCCCGGACCGGCCCGCCGCCGATCGATACCGCCCACGGACCCGGGCGTCCGTCCACGTGGGCGCCGCCCCGCGTGGCTTCGCCGGGCCCCCGCCCGCGGGACAAGATCCGTCCCTTGGGACGGTTTGGGGGGATCGGCCCTTGTAGAGCGTCTGAGGGCCTGCCGTGGCGAGCTCCCCGGATTCGGTCCCGATCCGCCGGAAAGCCGATCCCCAGGACCGCGCAGGAGGGCCGATCTCCGGGCGGTCCGGCCCACCCACCAGCGGCCTCCAGGTGGAGATCCCCGCCTGGAGGCCACTGGACCTCGGCGCGGTCAGACCGGCGGAAGGTTGCGAATCTTGCCATCAATAATCTTGATGGCCTTTTCGCATGTCGCTTTGGCCCGCGAGTCGCCGTCGACGTCGGCTTGGCGGGCTTGCTCGACCAGGCGCTTCCTCTGTGCGTCCAGGTCCGCCAGTCGCGCGGTCCGTTTCCCGACCGCGACTCGGTTCGCCCCCACGGCGGCATGCATGGCCTCCTCGGCGCGGCGGATATCGTTGGCGTTGCCGAAGGTCTTGGCGTCCTCCAGTTGCTTCTGTGCTTGGGCTACATGTTGCGTAGATCTCATCGAACTTCCTTTCTCGAAGTTGTGGTAGTGCCCCGCATGTGCGTCACAAGATCGCCAGCGGGAACCTCTTACGTTCCGCGTCGATGATCCGGGTTTCCGCGGCAAGATCAAGAATCCGCCGCCGACCGGATAGGATCGGCCGGACCGGGGAGGCGGCCTCCTCGGTCAGTGTGGCAAGAATCCGCATTGCCACGGGGTCATCGGGCATGAATTCCGCTGTGTGTTTGTCTGCTTTCACTGTGTTCACCTTTCCGTGGGACAAGTCCCACTTATTCGTCGCCCTAGCGCATGTTTGACATGATCTGTCATAAGTCCTTGTAGAATAAGGGCTCCCGTTTGAGTTTGTCACTATTTCGGACTATGTCGTACTTCTTTTGCATCTGGTTTTGCCTTCGGTTCCGGT
>VGYL01001230.1 GCA_016872975.1 Planctomycetota bacterium | reverse complement strand
CCCCCGGCGTGTCCTTCGAAGAGTCTGAGCTGCTGTGCGGACGGCTCACGGCGGCCCCGGAGCCCGCAGGGGATTCGCTCGCACGGCGCCAGTACGCGCCCGATCGCACGGTGGACATCCTGCACGTGGCCATCGATGTCACGCCGGATTTCAAGACACGCACGATCAAAGGCGCTACCGCCATCCGCTTCGCGCCCATCGCCCGGGCCTTGCCGGAACTCTCCTTGGATGCGATCGACCTGCGGGTCTCTTCCGTATCCGCAAGCGCGTCGGTCGCCGGCCACACGGTGACCGACGAGAAGATCACCATTGCGTTCGACCCGCCGATCCCGCCGGGCCGGGAGACGATGGTGGCCATCACCTACGAGGCCGAGCCCAGGAAGGGCCTGTACTTCCGGACGCCCGAGCTGGGATACCGGGAGCAGGACATGCACCTGTTCACCCAGGGCGAGGCGCACGAAGCCCCCCACTGGTTTCCCAACTATGACTACCCGAATGAGCGTTCCACGTCCGAAGTAACCTGTCGCGTGCCCGCGGACATGACGGTCCTGTCGAACGGCCGGCTGCTCGTGGAGCGGATCGACCCGGGCACGGGTCTCAAGGCGGTCACCTGGCTGCAGGACAAGCCGCACGTCAACTACCTGATCGCCCTGGCGGCCGGCCGCTTCGCGAAGATCGAAGCGCAATACAAGGACGTGCCCCTGGCCTTCTATACGCCTGCCTCGCAGATCGACCTGGCCGCGAATTCCTTCGCCGGCACGGCGGACATGCTCGCGTTCTATGAGCGCGAGATCGGCATCCCCTACCCCTGGGACAAGTACTACCAGGTCGTGGTGGCGGATTTCGTGGCCGGCGGGATGGAGAACACCACCCTGACCATCCTCAACGACAGCACCCTGTTCACCGACGAGACCGAGACCATCCGCTCCAGCCAGGGCCTGGTCGCCCACGAGCTCGTCCACCAGTGGTTCGGCAACTATGTCACGTGCAAGGACTGGAGCCATCTGTGGCTGAACGAGGGGTTCGCCGTCTACTACGAGAAGTTGTACGACGGGCACCGTAACGGCCGCGACTCCATGCTGTACGGCCTGTATGGGACGGCGCGGGGAATCCTGCGCAGCCGCACGGAAGAAAAGCCGATTGTCTGGCGCGGCTATGGCGATGCCTGGGAGCAGTTCGACTACCGGAGCTACTCCAAAGGCGGCTGGGTCCTGCACATGCTCCGCAGCGAGTTGGGCGACGAGCTTTTCCGCCAGTGTATCCGGACGTACATGGAGCGAAACGCCCTGGGCTGCGTGCAGACGGCGGACCTCTGCGCGGTCGTGGAGGCGCTGTCGGGCCGGTCCTTCGACCGCTTCTTCGACCAGTGGGTCTATCACGGCGGGTTCCCCAAGCTCTCGGTCAGCTACAGATGGCTTGGCCCGGACAAGCTCGCCAAAGTCTCCATCCGGCAAACGCAGAACGTCGGCAACGATGTCATGCTCTTTCACCTGCGCACCAAGCTGCGCTTCGTGGTCGAGGGCAAAGCAATCGACAAGGACATCACCATCGATCGCAGGGAGCAGGATTTCTACTTCGCCCTGGAAAAAGAGCCAAAGATCGTCCGTTTCGATCCGGCGTACAGCCTGCTGGCCCAGGTCACGTTCGCCCCGCCGACGGACATGCTCTACGCCCAACTGGCCGATCAGAATGATGCCATCGGACGGCTGCTGGCGATCGAGACCCTGAAGGAAAAGAAGGATCAGAAGACGGTCGCGCACCTGAAGACGTGCCTGAACGGGGATTCCTTCTGGGGCGTCCGTCGGGCGGCCTCCCGGGCACTGCGCGACATCCATACGGAGGAAGCCTTTGATGCTCTCCGCGCCTCGCTGGACCAGAAAGACGCCCGCGTCCGCCTGCAGGTGACGCAGGACCTCGGCGGCTTCTACCGGCCCGAAACGTTCGAGACGATGGAGCGGATCCTGGAGAAGGAGAAGAACCCGGAGATCGTCGCCGCAGCCCTTGAGAGTCTGGGCCGCTACCATACGGCGGAAGGCTACGCCTTGATCATCCGTTATACCCATCCTAAATGAGATTTCGGTGTCACGCTGTGATGACCTGGAAGTTCTCGGTCAGTAGACTACGCAGAGCAGTCACATGCTCGTCGATGCCCGCGAA
>VGYL01001229.1 GCA_016872975.1 Planctomycetota bacterium | reverse complement strand
GACCTAATCACTCTCGGCGAAACCCCCGCCGACTACGATAAGCACTTCATCCTTGTTGACGACATAGACCTGGACCCCAGCCTCCCCGGCCGCAAGGTCTTCGACAGGGCGGTCATCGCGCCCAACACCGATCCAGGTGACCCGAATATCTACGCGTGGCCGCCCTTCACGGGAGTTGCGTTCACCGGCGTTCTTAACGGTAGAGGTCACACGATCTCGCATCTGACGGTCAGGGGCAAGGACCATGTGGGCCTGTTTGGCCAAGTGGGTTCTGGAGGCGAGGTTGAGAACCTGGGCGTGGTGGCTGTCAACATCGCTGGCTCAAGCGATTATGTCGGTGGCTTGGTTGGGGAGAACGACTCCGGCACTCTGACGCAGTGCTACAGCACTGGTGCGGTCAGCGGGGGGCGGGATGTCGGCGGCCTAGTGGGAGCCAACACTTTGTACTACGGTGGTAATGTGACGCATTGCTACACCACCTGCAGAGTGAGCGGCGATTCGAGTAGGGCGTAACTTGCCGCCCGCTACCCTGTTTTCCTGTATAGACGATGTACGAAAGGACGATAGGGATACAGTTGCTGCGTGGCGGTCTCGATGCGGTAGCCCTGAAAAGTGTCCCAATCGCCGTTGAGATAAATCGCCCGCAGATGGAGCATCGCCTGGGCCCCCGGGATACACCAGTGCATGCCGGTCCCCTCCATCCGGTCTTTGACCACGTGTCGGCAAGCACCCTCGACCACCCCGCTGCCGATCGGATAGCCCTGGGCCAGGCACACGTCGTACCGCATATACGACCGGTTGTTCTCCAGATACGTGATGACCTTGGCCAAACGCTGGCGTTTGGAACTTTTCAACTGGTGCTTGGTCCCCATCTGTTTGAGGCCGCCGATCACGTACCCCACGTCGCCTTCCAAGAGCCGCCGCAATCGCTCCGCCACAAAGGTTTTGGCCTCGTCGCTGCCTTCCGGATGAAAGCAGTGCGCCGCCACCCACAGCCGCTCCAGCACATGAAAGATGTCCAACACACAGAGAATCGGCAAACCCACCGTCTGCATCAACGCTCTGACCTTCTCCCACAGGACCCGATCCCCGTCGCACACGGCGATGATCGGCTGGTCCCTGCCAGCGTTGCGGGCGCGAATCTGTTCCGCCAACCAGGAGAAGATCCGATCCTTGCCGTGGCTTTCCTGGCCCTCAATCACCCGCGTCAGCTCGGCGTGCAGCTTCTTGTTTTGCGGCCGCGGCCGGTCGGCTTTCCGCTTGTCCCGCAGGATCTCGTCCACCACCTCCTCGGCACTACGCACGAACGGCGCGATCGTATACACACCTCCCACGCAGGCCTCCCGCTTGGGGTTGGCCTTCTGGCCCTTTTTCCGACGCACCGGTTTGGTCCCGCCGTCTTTCCGACGCATCGGCACCCCCTTGCCATCGGCCGTCACGACCAGAATCGGTCCCTCGGGTTCGGCCGCCACCGGTTGCTGGGCCCAGAACGGCTCTACCGCCGCGGCCATCTGGCAGTTCATCTGCTCCAAACTCAAAACCGACTGTCCCAGCCGCAGAATCCGCTGGATCGTCCCTTGCGATTCCGCGTACGAATTCTTCACACACAAGCCCTGGTCCCAGTCCTGCAAGACATAGGAAAACTCACTCTCCGGCAACGCCAGCAACGCATCGAGCGGAATCACCTCGTGCTTCTGCGTCTCCCGCGTGCCATACACGTACCGCGCGATCTCCAACGGCCCGAAGATCGAGACATACCGCCGCACGTGCGGCTGCTCCAGCCGACGCAGAACCCGGCCGTCCTGTTCCAGCGTCGGCCCGAGATCCCCTTGTTGATAGCCGGCGACATAGCCTTCCAGCAACTGCCGCCCCAATTGCAGCACCTGCCCCCACAGGTCCAACTCGACTTGGTCAATCGGTTGGCCCGCGACGCAGGCTTGTCGCAGGAAGTCCTGGATCTGAGCAAATTGTTTTTGGGCCTTGAGAATCGCTTGCTCCTGTGCCATAATCATGCTCGGGTCTCCTATTCACAGTGAACATCAGAAACTTCTGTCAATGTTCCGGCTCTGGAGACCCATAATAACAAACGCAAAGCAATACAACTGCTTTATTTATAAGGCTTTACGCTGGCGCGCCCGGCAAGTTACGCCCAACTGCA
>VGYL01001228.1 GCA_016872975.1 Planctomycetota bacterium | reverse complement strand
CTGAAGGCCTCCGCCAGCAGTCGCCATAGTCCTCTTCCCAGTTCAGGATTGGATACACGGCCCGCGACAACCGGCTGCAGGACATCGATCACCGCGTACCAGTTGCTTTCCGCTCGGGCCACCAGCGCCTCCAGATAGGCCAGCCTCTCGCGGGATTCCACCACTGTGGCGCGGGTGTACAGAGCATCGTGGTACTCCTGCAGGCACTGCCGCGCCTCTGAGACTCTGCCCACGGCCACATAAAGCGGAATGGCGACCGGGAGAATCTGCACCCGATGTCTTCTGTCGGTCAGTTCGGCCAGCGCTTTATCGGCCACCGAGACCGCCTCGGCGACGGTTCTCCGCCGGGCGGCCAGTTCCAGAGCGAAGAGGTGCCGCGTCGTCTTCCAGTCGTCAAGATCGAGGAAGTACTCCTCCAGCGTCTGGGGCTCCAGACGGTCGGCCGCCTCCAGTCTAGCGGCCGCCCGGTCAAGGTCCCCATAGGCCAGCCACTCGACGCCTAGAGCCAACAGGATGCGCGGGTCTTCGCTGTCCAGTCTGTCGGCTGACGTCAAGTCCTCGCGCGCCAGAGCCAACCGCTGGCTCTCTTCGATGCCGGGCAGATCGCGAACCACGCGGTAGAACCGGGCCCGGGACGCTAGGGCCTCTACAGAATTTGGGTCCTGGAGGACTGCCTTGTTGAGCCAATTGAGGGCCTCCGTCCTGGCGCCCGGCGCACTCTCGGCGCCGACGATTCCCGCCATCCGGGCACATGCCTGGATGTACTCGACCGGTCTGGCCTCCAGGGCCTCGAGTTCCGCGATGAAGCTCTCGAGCGTCTGTCTGGCTTCCGGCCCCTTGTTCAATCGCAGCAGGGCATCCGCCAGCCAGAGCGGGGCTTTACGGTCGTTCGGATCGCGCTGCCGGCGCATCCGGGCGATGTAGGCCAAGTCCTCGAAACGGCCCAACATCGGGTACAGTTTGGCAAGCTGCTCATAGGCGACCGCATCGTCCGGCGCCAGTTGCAGCACCCGGCGATAAGCCGCGATGGCCCCGTCCAGGTTCCCCACCTCCAGGGGGCGGAGCGACAGCCGGGCTTTGGCGTACTTCTTGAGGATTTCGACGTCGTCCGGATTGCGGCCAAGATACTCCTGCAGATTCTTGTACGCCGTCCGCCAATCCTTCTTCTCAAACGCCGCCTCCCCCGCCTTCAGAGACATTTTCGAGAGAATGCTCCGGCGGATCTGCCGCGCCGCCGCCAGAGACACCCCCAGCGCCGTTACCACCAGCACCAGAATCACCAGCAGCTTGATATTGATCTTTGCGCATCGGCTCCGCTTCAGCATGACATGTCCTTTCCCGAATACATCGAATGGACACCCTGATAAGTTTTGACGAACAAGCTCGGTAATGTGTAGGGTGGGGCTTGCCCCACCGCTTTCCTTGGGTCCGGGTTCTTGTGGGGCAAGCCCCACCCTACAACCCCTGCCGCTATCTTGTGTTCGGAGTTCCGCCTTCAGGCGGGTAGAAACAGTCCGAACCTCCTTCTTGGTCCCCTTTTACGGGCCGATTTTCACCTGTGGCAACAGAGGGTACTCAAGGTGTGGTCTCGCCGTGAATGATTGGATCGGCCGCCCCCGATCCTATTACTGCTTTTCGGAAGTCCTGCGGCTAATGGGCGGAGATCGCTTCCCTGCCTGGCTCGGCCTTCGGCCGCAACCAAAGGCTGGAAGCCAGAAGGACGCGAAGAACAAGAGCCAAGAGAGTGAGACACAGATTTACACGGATGAACCCAGCCCGGCCTGCGGCCGGAACCAACGCATTTCTCAACCACGAATCACACCAATCACACGAATTTGGCCCCTTGTCTTTCCTCTTCTATTCGTGTGATTCGTGCCATTCGTGGTTTCTATCTTATTATCTGGTCGGAACTTGCGTCAAGTAACCGCCATTATCTGGAAATGTCCTTCAGTTGTTGCCGGTTAGTAGCACGGATTATGAAGGAAGCACCGGATCTTCCGGGCCGGTCCAATACCCCTGTCCGAAATCCGTGTGAATCCATGTAGATCCGTGTCTGGACACATTGGGAATCCGCGTCCCTTGTGGTTTCGATTGATCTCTGGGCCTTCCCAGAGCAGCCTTCGGCCGCAACCAAAGAGCACAGAAAAGAAAATGGCAGAAAAGAAG
>VGYL01001227.1 GCA_016872975.1 Planctomycetota bacterium | reverse complement strand
GTCTGCCAGCGGGTCGCGCCCAGGCCGAACGCGGCCTCGCGATAGGTCCGGGGCACCCCGGCGATCGCGTCCTCGGAAATGCTGATAATCGTGGGCAGGGCCATGAACGCCAGCAGGAGACTGCCCGTCAGGCCGCACATGCCGGTTGACAGGTGGAACGTATCCCGCAGGACCGGGGCCAGCCAGATGATGCCGAGGAACCCCAAAACCACGCTCGGGATCGACGCGAGGATCTCCACCAGCGACTTGAGGACGGTTCGCAATCGCTTCGGCGCGACCTCGGCGATGAACATGGCCGAGCCCACCCCCAGCGGCACGCAGATGACGATGGCCCAGAACGTCACCAGAATCGAGCCGAGCAGCAGGGGAACGACGCCGAAGTGCGGCGGCTCGGAGATGGGCAGCCATTCCCGGCCGAACAGGAAGTCCCTCAGAGAATACTCGCGGAACAGCGACAGCGAGTCCCGCAGGAGGAACAGGAAGATCATGAACACGAAGATGACCACCGCCAGACCGCTCAGCCGGATGCACAATTCGACGATCGGCTCCCCGACCCGGCGCTGCAGCCACCGCCGGGGGCGGAAATTCGAAATCCGAAATCCGAAATCCGAAACAAGTCCCAAACCGAAGAAAACGGGAAGAAAACTCCAAACGCCGCTGCCGGGCGCGAGCCGTTTGGGATTTTCTTCCGTCTCGGTCATTGAGATTTGTTTCGAATTTCGAGATTCGGATTTCGGATTTTCTTCTGTCACCGGCACAAAGCCGGTTTCCACGAACTGCTTCTGTCCGATCGGACTGAGGGCGAAATCGATGAACACCTTGACGATCCCGCGCGGCTCACCATTGGTATACGCATAGAGCGGCCGCGAGAGCGGATACGTCTTGTTCACGACATCCTCCACCGTGGGCGGATGGAAGTCCTCCTTCCTTTTGCCGATCCGGACGGCTTTGGTCCGGTCGGACATGTAGCCCATGCCCAGATAGCCGATGGCCCCCTCGTTGCCGGCCACCTCCTCGACAATCGCCTGCGACGAGGTCAGCAGCAGCGTGGCCTTGGAGAACTCCTCCTGGCTGTCTTTCTGGTGCAGTTGCACGACCTCCTCCTTGAAGTACATGTGGGTGCCCGAGCTGACCTCGCGCGACAGGGTCACAATCGCCAGATTCTTTCCCCCGAACTGGTTCCAGTTGACCGCTTTTCCCGTGAAGATCCGGTGCAGATCCTCGATGGTAAGCTCGTCGATGGGGTTGTTCCGGTTGACGATCACCGCGATGCCGTCGTAGGCGATGACGATTTCCTTGGGATTGACGCCCCGTTTGAGGGCCATGTCGATTTCCTTGGGTTTCATCTCGCGGGACGTGGTGGCCACCTCGCAGGTACGATTGATGAGCGAGGCGATGCCCACGCCGCTGCCGCCGCCGGTGACGGCGACGAAGACGTGCGGATACTCCTTCATGAATTCCTCGGACACCATCTGCACGGCGTTGACCATGGTATCCGAGCCCTTGGCCTGAATGAACCCCTGCGGCTCGTTCGGATCGACAGGCCTACCACAGCCCGCCAGGACGAAGAGCACCAGAGCCGGGAGGACCCCAAATCCGAAACTCAAGATTCGAGACAAGCACCGAGGCGCAAATCTCAAGATTCGAAACGGGCTCGCAGCCGGTGTGAACGGTTCGGTCATTCGTCCTCTGGTCCTTTGAATTTCTTCGTACTTGGCATCAGGATTCTCCACACGGTGCAGTCGGCGGGCAAATTTTACCGCATACCGCGGCCGAGCGTATATTAGGGAATTGTTAGCTTTGTGTTAGCGTTGCGTTAGGAGTTGGCCGCTCCGTCGGGAGCATGCAGACGGGGGAATGGGCCTTGCACAGCCAGGGCACAAGGAAGGAGATGGGCAACGGGGGCAATCTCCTGTCGCAAGCTGGGCTCACAACCGTAGCCGATCGGGCTTAGTACGGCATTTCGCAAGTCCTGAAACTATAGCGTAGAGATTGCCTCGTCGCTGAAGCTCCTCGCAATGACATACTTGGGCGCCCGATGTCATTGCGAGCGAGGCTCGCCGAGCGCGGCAATCATGTCCTTGCGAGGCCCGACGCGCAGCGGCGCTTCGCGCCGAGGGCGACGAAGCAACCTCACCCATAGTCGCGGTACTTGTGAAACGCGGTAC
>VGYL01001226.1 GCA_016872975.1 Planctomycetota bacterium | reverse complement strand
AGAAGAAGGCCGAGGAGCAGGTCCGAGTACTCCAGCAGCGGATCGAGTTTATCCTCGGCGCCGCGAAGACCGGCCTGAACATCACCGACAAGAACTACAACCTTCGCTTTGTCGATGCCACCTGGCGGAGGAGCCATGGTGAGCACCAGGGCAGGAAGTGCTATGAGTATTTCCGTGGCACGGACCATCCCTGTCCCGAATGTGCGATTCCCAAGGCGTTGGACACCAAGCAGATTATGGTCTACGAGGGCGTTCTGCCGAAAGAGGGCCATCGACGGACCCAAGTCACGGCGATCCCCTTCCAGGCCGAAAACGGCGAATGGCTGGTGGCCGAGGTCAGCGTCGATATTACCGAACGCAAACGGTTGGAGCACAAACTCCGCCAGAGCGAGGAACGCTACCGCACCGTTGTGGAAACGGCAGAGGAGAGCATCGTCATCGTGGAGGCGCAAGGCGTCTTCCAGTTCCTGAACACGACCGCCGCGCGACGGCTGGGTGGCCGGCCTGGGGATCTCGTCGGCAAGACCATGTGGGAGCTGTTCCCACGGGACATTGCCGAGGCACAGATGGCGCACATCCGTAGTGTCATCGAGTCGCGCCGGGGTACGACGGTGGAGTCGATTGGCGAGGTTCAGGGCCAACGTCGCTGGTACTCCACCATCATCGAACCGTTGCGCGATGCGGACGGAACGGCGGCGGCCGCCCTGGTCATCGCGCGGGACATCCACGAGTTGCGCACCGCTCAGCAGGAACTGGAGACGTATCGCGAGAAGATGATCCGGGCCGAGCACCTGGCGTCGCTGGGGACGCTCAGCGCCATGCTGTCGCACGAGATGACCCAGCCGCTGACGGTCCTGCGGCTGTCCCTTCAGAACGCCCTGAAAGCACTCGAAGGCACCTCCCCGCCCGTGACGGTGCCGGACGATCTGAAGGACGGGCTGGCGGAGATCTCGCAGGTGCGGGCGATTGTGCAGCGGCTGCGCGATTTCACCGGCCGCGCCTCGGACCGGGTGCTCGAGCCGCTTTCGCTGTCGGCCATCGCCGGCAAAGTGATGCGGCTGCTGGAGGACGGCGCCCGCCGGGCGCACGTGACGCTGGACATCGGCGCGCTGGGCGAATTGCCGCCGATCCTGGCCTGCGCCAAGGACGTCGAGCAGATCTTCTTTGCCCTGGCGCAGAACGCCGTCCATGCGGCCGAGGGCGTGCGGGACCACTGCCTTCGCATCTTGGGGACCCGACGCGGAGAGCAGATCGAGCTGCAGTTCACCGATGATTGCGGCGGGATGCCCCCCGAGGTCCTGGACCGCGTCTTCGAGCCGTTCTTTACGACGAAGCCGCCGGGCGCAGGCACCGGGCTCGGTCTGTGCGTGGTTGAGCGCCTCGTGTCCCAGGCGGGCGGCCGTCTGCGCGTGGAGAGCCAGTGGGGCCGGGGGACGACGTTCTTTGTGACACTGCCGCTCGAGACGAGATCGTCAGGCACGGGGAGAAGTGGGATGTTTGATGTGTGATGTCAGAACTCCAGTAAGACGTCCGAGGTATGACATGAGGGATCCGAGCTCTTCCAATCAACCGTCAACCACCAACCATCGACCTTCTCGGGTGGTCTTTGTGGACGATGAGCCGAGGGTGTGCCACGTGGTGGGCAAGACGCTCGCGCGGGCCGGCGTGGACGTGCGGTGCTTTTCGAGCGCGGACGATTGTCTGCGGCATCTGGCCGCCCAGTGGTGCGATCTGCTGATCACGGATGTCATGATGCCGGGTTGGGACGGCATGAGTCTCTTGGGAGAGGTCAGGACACGTCTGCCCTGGGTTCCGGTGCTGGTGGTCACCGGGTATGCCGACGTGCCGTTGGCGGTCCGGGCGCTGAAGGCCGGCGCCGCGGACTTCGTGGAGAAACCCCTGGACCGGGACGCCTTCCTGCAGACGGTGGAACGGCTGCTGGAGCAAAGCGCCCGCTCCGCGGCGTTTCTGGGGGAGTCCCTGACCATGACGGAGCGGAGGATTCTGTACCTCGTCCTCGAAGGCCGGAACAGCCGCGAGATTGCCGAGGTGCTGGGCCGCTCCCCGCGCACGGTCGAGGCGCATCGCAGCCACCTGATGCAGAAGCTGGGCGCGGCCAATATTATCGAGCTGCTGCTGCGGGCGGCGGAGCTGGGAATCCTCCCGAATG
>VGYL01001225.1 GCA_016872975.1 Planctomycetota bacterium | reverse complement strand
AGCTAACCGGATCGATGAGCTGACACCCCCGCAGTGGAAGGAATTGTTCCTGCCCCAGATCTCTCTGCCGCGTTTGCCCGTCCCGGCCGAGCCCCGTCTCGGGTGACCCCACTCCCCCAATCCCATCGCCCTACCTCGTTCTGCCCGCCATCGACCACCCGTCGCGAGCAAAAATGATGCCGAGGACCCGCGCGAGAGGAACGGGGTTCGCCGGACGCTTACGAGGAAAAGACGCTCACCTGGATCCCCGCCCCCGTGAGCGTCCTCTGTACGGCCATCTGAACATCCCACTCGTCATCCACAAAAAAGACATGCAGTGCCTGTTGGGGGCTCTCGAGCATTAGCCTTCTCCTATTCTATTCCTGGGCAGAATCGCCGTAACCGTCGTGCCTCTTCCGTAGTCGCTTTCCACGAGGAGATCGCCGCCTCGTTGGCGGGCGATGCGCCGGGCGATGCACAGGCCCAATCCCGTGCTCCGGCCCGGCGGCTTGGTGGTGAAGAACGGCTCGAAGACCCGGGCCACGTGGGCCGGGGCGATCCCGCCGCAGTCGTCCTGGAACCGAAGCACGATCCGATCCCCTTGTCCGGTCCCGGCCATGAGAAGGCAACGGTCGCGGGCGCCGTCGGCGGCCTGCACCGCATTCTGGACGAGAGCGAAGAACAGTTGCTCGAGCTCGTTCTCGCGCATCCGCAACGCAGGCAGACCCTCCAGGCTCTCGGTCCGCAACGCGACCCGGGCCTGTCGGGCACTGGGCTCCAACAAGCGAATCGTCCACTGGGCCACATCGGCCACGTCCACGTCAATCTCCTTCGCCTCCCCCGGCGGCCTGGCGGCGGCGCGAAAACGATTCACCATCGCGGTGATCTTCGCGCAGGCGGCCAGACCGGCCTGCAGATCCTGTTTGACTACATCGGCTCTGTCCACCTTCTCCAATTCCGCCAGGGTGCTCTGAATCATCAGTCGAATCACACACAGCGGCTGCAGCATCTCGTGGGCCAGGGCCATCCCCGCTGCCCCGGCGCCCGCCGCGGGCTCTGCCTCTGGGACGCTCGGCTGGCAGTCCGCGAGTGGCAGAAGGGGTTGCCCCTTGCCCGCGCTCATCTCGGGACGCAGCCGTTGGATGTCCGGGGACGGTGAATGCGGGGGGCCTTCATCGGTGTGTTGTTGTGAGTTCATACAATCCCTTGCACAGTAGTCCCGGCCGCTTCCGGGTCGACGATCTCTTCGCGCAGAAGCCCGCCATGAGTCTCTTGCTCCCATTGTCGCGAGCCCGCACCGTCGATCCTTTTATATCGGCATCCGGCGCGGCCGCCAACAGGGAATTCGGCGGAGATTCGTCGTTTCTACGTAATACGTATTAAGTATATCCCGATTGATCGCCTGCGGATCGTCTCGGCGCTTCGGATTATGCCCCGCGGTAGGGGTTTCCGCGATCAAGAACAGTCTTCAATCCGGGCTCACACCTGTAATCCTACCGATACGTACGTAAGTACAAGTACGTATCTTGATAGTCATATCTACGTATACACACCTACAATTCCAGAGTTGCGGCCGCCTGCGTACAGACACGTACGCACATATGCGTACGTATAAACCGCGGCGTGTCATCATGGATGCTGCCGCGGCACGGTACGAACTTGCGGCGGGCGAAGCGATCCTCGGAGCTTTCAACAGCATGAGGGTCTCTTGTCTCCGCGATTGAGCATAACATGCCGTAGTCCGCACGTCCCAATCAGGCCGCAGCACCCGGGGCAATTGCCTGCAAGCGTGAGCTTCCCCGTTTGGAGTCCCGCCTTATGAACTTCGACAGACAACTCCGGTAATGGCCAAACCAGAGGCCCCCAAGGGCCCTCTTCGTAGGTCGTGCGTCCTCGCACGACGTCTTCGGCGAGCGGGGACGGGGTCCCCAAACGCGATGAATCGCGTTTGGGGGCCCACGCTCGCCCTACGAAGAGCGCCCGTTGCCGGGTTCTGATTACCGAACTTGATCGTATAGGAATTTGTTCTTGTGGATAACTCCGGCGCGGTCGGCCGCACGGCCGATCCAGCCCCGCCCTATTCTTCCAGAGGCTCTCTGGAAGAATAGGGCGGGGCGAAAGATAATAGCCCAGCCATTCATGGCTGGGTAACCCGGGCAAGTGCCGAAACAAGTCCCGGCAGGGACGACAG
>VGYL01001224.1 GCA_016872975.1 Planctomycetota bacterium | reverse complement strand
GATCTTGTGCTCGACCTTCATCTGGGTCTCGATCAGCGCCTTGATCGAGTCGTCGGTGACGGCGTTGAAATCCTTGTAGAGGTCCTCCGGCTTCTCGTACTGCTGCTTGAGCCGTTCGAGCGCCGCCTCGATGTCGGCGGCCGGGATGGCTTCTCCGTTCTGCTTGGCCTCCTGGCGCAGCAGGACCCGCTCGATGACGTTCTCCTTCGACCATTCCCGGAGCTGGGCCTCCCGCTCGGCCGGGTCCTGGTCGGCAAAGGCCTGCTCGTAGCTGGGCCGCAGCCGCTGGGCCTCCTGCTGGATTTCCTGGTCTTCAATTCGCTCGCCGTTCACGATGATCGCCATCATTTGCTCCTGCCGCACGGCGCGGAAATTCCAAATCCCAAATTCCAAATCTCAAACAAACTCAAAATCCAAAGCACCAATGACCAAAACGCAGTGTTGGGCAGCCCTTATCATCCTCTTGCCTTCGCGAACCAGTCGGGGTCGCGGGCGAGCTTCTCGCGGGCCTCCTGCGTCATCATCTCGAACGCCGGATGGGTGCTTTCCCAGGCCCGCTGGGTGAAGGGCGTCTTTCGCATCTTCTCGACCTCCGCCGCGGCCTCTTTGAAGTAGCTGCCGTAGATGTGCAGCGAGTCGCTGATGTCCACGTACCGGCCCACCCGGACCGGCTCGCCCCGGTTGGCGGCGACCGCCTGGGCGATGGTCCGCTGCAGGTCGGTCAAAGCGTAGACGTTCATGAACCACGCCTTGTACAGGTCGCGGCTGCGCCAGTGCGTGTTCATGTTCAGGACCCAGCCGCCCGCATCATCGGCAACCAGCCGGCACCAGATCCGCTGCAGGCAGGGCGGGTCGTCCGTCTGCGGGTCGGCGGTGGGCATCCAGGTGACCGCCTGCGCCCGGCGGGTGTGGCCCGCCTCGGACAGCGAATCGATGATGTAGCGGATCTGATCGACGGCCCCGAACGGCTTGGAGCCGTTGGGGTTGCGCAGGTCCGCGACCGGGCGATAGGCGAACAGACGCTCGTGATAGGTGTAGGTCCATTTGCCCGCGGCCGGGTCGATCCAATGGTCGTGGATGCCGTGGACCACTTCCTGGCGGTAGGCCTCCAGCTCCTCCGGGCCGCCGGGGAAGTTCTTGTGAATCCGCGGCTCATGGAAGGGATTCGTCACCGCGATCATCACCGTCGCATCCTTGCTGGGCGGATCGTCCGGCTTGTCGTACTGGGTCTTGACTTCGTAGCCCCGGTCCCACACGGCTACAACCGCCTTCTCCCACGCTTCGGGCAGACAATCGGCGGTGATGGAAATCACGGGGATGGTTGCGGCGGCACTTGTCGTCATCGTCGTATGGGCTCCACGTCGAGCTTTTGCGTTCCCGGTCTCTGCTTGAAAAACCTGCTGATATCCAGCTCCTGCCGGGTGATGTTGAAGCCGGCGGCCCGGCTCGACGTGGAGATATCCTCGAGCACCGCCTTGGCCACGTACGCGTACTTGCTCTCGGGCCAGCGACTGAGGATATCACGGCAGGTCCGCACCGTCGGGCCGTAGGACATCATCGGCAGCCGCCCGATGCTCCGGTTGGTCGAGACCCAGGGCAGAAGCTGCTCGGCGGCAATCTCGTCCTCTTCGCCGAGCGGTTTGAAATACAGCGGCGTTGTCTTCGTGATGCTGCTGGGCAGGATGATGTCGTTGCCGGCGACCGGCTGGGCCGGGGTCGGGGCCGGCGGCGCCGGCTCCGGGGTTGCCGGCGGCTCCTCGGCCGCCCCGGGCTCCGCCGGCTGCGGCACGGCGGCGAACTGCCGGTCCCGCTCGGCCATGTCATAGAAGGTCTTCGGCTTTTCCGTCTCCTTGGACTCGACCGACGTCGAAGGTGCGGCAGGCTTGTCGGACTGGAATCGGCCCAGCACGACGATCACCAGGACCGCCACGGCGGCCAGCCCCGCAATCTTGAGCCAAATCGAGTTCATGGCCTTGACCCTTTCCTGATTCCTGACAAAACAGCCGCATGCCCACAAAACGGCAGCGGCCGCCTCCCTTCCGGCCGGCGCACCGGCGCCGACCTCCCGGCGCCCGCGCCGCCGGGCTATCTTAGCACGTCCGGCCCTTATCACAAGCAGGAAATGGAGCCGGCTGCGCCGCAAGAGCTGCACCCGGGCCCAGGTCTACTAC
>VGYL01001223.1 GCA_016872975.1 Planctomycetota bacterium | reverse complement strand
CCCAGGCCGTGGACCTGCAGGCCGATGATGCCCCGGGCGTCCAGCGAGTCGCGGTAATCGGCGCAGGGGACCTCGTTGACGAAGGTCTTCATCGAGCTGCCCTTGCACTCGATGCGGTACTTGTTCCACTGGTTGTCCTTGAAGGCGGCCGCGGCGGTGTCGTTGTTGCGGATGTCGGCGATGAAGAACCCCCGGCGGGCCTCATCGTAGACGCCGCCACAGGAGCGGGACCGGGAGGTCGCGATCTCGACCTGGTAGCCGTACACGCGGTCGGCCGGGATCTTTCTCGTCTGCGCCTGGCCTTTGGCATCCTGGAAGATGAAGAACATCTCCTCCTTGGCGATGCGGCTGCGGAACTGGACCCCGGAGTTCAGGTTCGGGTCGCACAGAACCTCGAACTCCAGAATGAAGTCGCCGTACTCCTTGTCCGTGCACAGGAACGAATTGGGGCTGCCCTTGACGGCGGTGCCCACGATCATGCCGTCTTGGGCCTCATACTTCGCGAACCCGCTGTGGACCGACCAGCCCTTGAGGGACTTGCCGTCAAACAGAGAGACCCAGCCGCTCTCCCGGTTGGCGGCCCAGCCGGCGGCGCCGAGCGACACCGCCACACAGACCATCAGACACATCCAGCTCTTTCTCACGCTCATTTCGCATCTCCTTTTCGTAGGGTGTGCTATGCACACCGTATCCGATAGATCGGGCCATGCTGGCGTCGGAGAGAGGGGTACACCGCACATCCGGGCCCCCATCGCCCTTCGGTTCCATCATAAACCACGTCTGAAAATCGCCTCCCGGACTCGTTTGAGACCGACGCAGATATAGCGGGCCGCCGTCCGCGGCTTGACCTGCATATGCATCGCGATGTCCGCCAGGCTGTACCCGTACACATACCGCTCGATCACGGCCGTCGCCTCGCGGTCGGGCAACAGCCGGGCCACGAGGCCGGTAATCCGCTGCACTTCCTCCGTCTGCGTTACGCGCTCGTCGGGCGCACGCTCCATCTCGCTGCGGGTCTGGTGCATCGCGTAGCGGCTGACCATTTCCTGACGGCACTTGCGCTGGCGTATCGCGTCGATCATATCGTTGCGGATCACCGTGTTCAGGTAGGCCGGCAGATTGGTCACGGTCGCGGGCACAGGGTTGCACACCAGGGACAGATAGAGGTTCTGATACACCTCGTCTTCGTCCTTCCGGCACGTCACGTGCCGGCGAATCATGGCGCGTATCGCCGTGCCATGTTCGGCGAAGATCCGTGTGGCCAGATCCACCCTCTTGTGACTATCCATCGCAGGGCTTCTAATTTACTACTTACGACTTACCATTTACTACTTCCCGATCGCGACCCATGCTCCTCTTCTCCCGGGGCATTTATCATAAATCGCAAAGGGAAAATAGTAAACAACAAATCGCTCAGTGTCCCCCACCCCGCATCATCTCGACGGCATGGGGCAACAGGTCCAGGATGGCCGCCAGGGACTCGCGCACGGCCTTCGGACTGCCGGGCAGGTTGATGACCAGCGTTCGGCCCCGCAGGGCCGCGACGCCGCGGGACAGCATGGCACGGGGCGTCTTCTTGAACCCCTCGGACCGCATCAGCTCGGCCAAGCCGGGGACCAGCCGGTCGCACACCGCGCCGGTGGCCTCCGGCGTGACGTCGCGCGGGCCCAGACCCGTGCCGCCGGTCGTGAAGACCAGGTCACAGCCTGCTTCGTCCGACAACCGCACCAGCACCCGCATGATCGCATCCCGATCGTCGGGCACAATCTGTTCGGCGCAGACCTCGTACCCGGCGGCCGCCAGGATCTCCCGGAGGGCCGGTCCGCTGGCGTCCTGGCGCTGTCCCTGGGCACAACTGTCGCTGACAGTCACTATGGCGGCTCGAATCATCCGTCGTCGTCCTTCCAACCCTTCATCTGGCTACCGGCGCCGGCGTCCGGCGCCGCTCGCTTGCAGTGTGCTCGCAAGAGCATAAGAAACGCCTTGCGGCGTCACTACGAACCGGGCCTTCGGCCCGGACGCTGCCGGCCACGGAATTCACAATCACAGGGTCTTACTCCGTCCGGCGGTAGTCGCCGCTGCGGCCGCCGGTCTTTTCCAGGAGGCGGATGCGGTCGAGGGTCATGCCCTTGCCGGTGTACTTGAGCATGTCGTAGATGGTCAGACACGCCCCGG
>VGYL01001222.1 GCA_016872975.1 Planctomycetota bacterium | reverse complement strand
TCCTTGACCCACTTGGCGTGGCCGTCACAATAGGCGAGCAGATGCCCCCCATTGTGGAGTTGGCAGTTCCCGCGAACTCCCAGGCTGGCCATCGTCACGCCGTAGCGATAGGGCAACCCGCCGGCCGTGATGAACGCCTGTTCATCCGCATAGCCGAGCCAGGCCTCGCTGCCCTCCTCAACGACCATGACGCACTTGGCCGGTGCCACGATTGCCGCATCACTGCAGTTGCCGAGCACCCCATTGAACGAATAGCTGATGGCTACAGTCGAGGTGGTCGGAAAGACCGTCCTCTCGGTTGAGGTGGGACAGCGTAGAAGCTGGGTGTTCTTGATGTACGGCTGCGTCGCGTTTGGCCAGTGCCATGAGTAAGGGTAGCCGACGGCAAACCACCCATACACGCCGGCACTTCCGATGACATTGGGCAACATCTCGTCGTAGTCCTGCTTGTACATGATGAAGCCAAGGGCCAACTGCTTCATGTTCGAGGTACAACTCGACTGCCTGGCCTTCTCCCGGGCCCTGGCGAACACGGGGAACAGAATGGCCGCCAGGATGGCGATGATCGCGATCACGACCAGCAGTTCGATCAGCGTAAAGCCACGTCGGTTCATGGTGCTACCCGCCCTTCGTTTGGTTGGGTGAGATCGTACCCTCCGACGCACATGGTCGCCCTGTTGTTTCGCCACTTGGCGGTCGGAGTCCTTCTGGAGAACACGCCGCTTCCGGTTTTTTCTCCGCGATCCGCATCCAGAAGGCCGACGCCCTCCGCACGGGGAAGGCGGCACCCGAAGAGAGCACCAGACCGCCCCCGGGAGGGACCGTTGTGAGCAAGATCGGCATCGGCGTGCTCAGCTATGCGCATGGACATGTCAACTCGTACTCGGCGGAGATCCGGGGCTTCGAGGATGCGGAGCTGATCTCCGTGTGGGACGACAACCTGGAGCGCGGCAAGGCGAACGCCGACAACTTCGGCGCCGCTTTCAAGCCGCACCTCGAGGACGTGCTGGATGACCCGGCCATCCAGCTGGTCATGATTGCCAGCGAGACGAACAAGCACGCCGACCTCGCCGTCGCCGCCTGCGCGGCCGGGAAGGACGTCATCGTGCAGAAGCCGATGGCCCTCAGCCTCGCGGACTGCGACCGGATCATCGACGCGGTGGACCGCAACGGGGTGTGGTTCTCGATGGCCTTCCAGATGCGCTACGACCCCGCGAACATCCGGATGAAGCAGCTCATCGACGACGGCTCGGTGGGGCGCGTGGGCGTCCTGCGGCGGAGGCACTGTATCCCTGTGCTGTTCAACGAGGCCTTCGTCACCGGGCCCAGCAACTGGCACGTCAGCGCCGAGGCGAACATGGGGATGTGGATGGACGACGCCTCCCACGCCGCGGACTTCCTGTACTGGATGCTGGGGGAGCCGGTCAGCGTGGTCGCGGAGATCGACAACGTGCTGACCAACGTCGCGCCCGACGACACGGGCGTCGCCCTCTACCGCTTCCGCAAGGGGGAGGTCGGCATCCTGTTCAACAGCTCGGTGACATGGGCGGGCGAGAACACTACCGAGATCTACGGCGACCGGGGCGTGGTGATCCAGAACTTCGGCGATGGGCCGTCGCTGGCCGTCCCGCCGCCGGAGGGCGCGGTGGCGGTGCGCTACTTCGACAGCCAGGCGCCAGAGAAGGGCTGGCAGGACCAGGGCATTCCCATCCCGCCCGGTCACGGCGCGCGCATCCAGGCCGTCGCGCGCAACATCCTCGATGCCTACAAGGCCGGCAAGCCGACGGTAACGGCGCGCGAGGGGAAGATCTCGACGGGCATGATCCTCGGCTCATATCGCGCGGCGCGCGAAGGCCGGCGGGTCGAGCTGCCGCTGGACTGACGGCACGGAACGAAAGAGGGGAGAATGGAAGAGCGGAAGATGGGAAGAACGGCGGGGGCTTTGGTGACGGCACTGCTCTTGGGCGTCGGCGCCTACGCGCAGCGGTTCGCGGCGGACGGCGGCGCCTTTGTGTGGCGCAACGGAGCCGAGTACATCCGCTATGAGGGCGGACGGTGGACCGCCGGAATGGACAACGCGGGGGCGATGAACTGGACGCCGGTTCTGTGGCACGATGACTGGGTCTACGAGACGGTTGCGGGCGGGCCGGTTGCGGCCGGGCCGACGCTTACGGGG
>VGYL01001221.1 GCA_016872975.1 Planctomycetota bacterium | reverse complement strand
AAGGACGCCTACTGCGAAAAGCCCCTGGCGATGGACTTCGACAAGCTCAAGGAAGCCTGCGACGCGGTCAAGAAAGCGAACCTCGTGGTCCAGGTCGGGACCCAGTTGCGCAGTCTGCCGAGCTTCACCGGCTGCCGCGAGCTGTACAAGACGGGCGTTCTCGGCAAGGTCAGCCGGGTCGCCCAGCGCCGCAACAGCGAGAAGCCGTACTGGTACCGCTATGTCAAGGACGTCAAAGCCGAGGATGTGGACTGGAAGGAGTTCCTGGGCGATCGGCCCATGCAGCCGTTCAGTGCCGTGAAGTACTCCGGCTGGTACGGCCACCGCGAGTTCACCGACGGCCCCGTCACCAACCTGGGCAGCCACTTCCTCGACCTCGTCCACTATGTCACCGGCGCCCAATTCCCCATCAGTTGCGTCTGCCTGGGCGGGACGTTCACCTACAAGGACGAGAACAACTTCACCTGTCCCGATCAGGTGGAGGCTACCTGGGTCTATCCGGAGGGTTTCATGGTGAGCTATATGACCCTCTTCGGCAATGGCAGCGACAGTTGCACCAAGATCTTCGGCGACGAGGGCGTGCTCGACATGACCACCTGGACCGCCCCGGTCCTGACCGCCGACGGCGGCGCCCGGCGTTCCGGTAAGATCCGGGGCAAGAACCCGGTGCCGGATGTCCCACGGCCGGACCATTTTCTCGACTGGCTCCAGTGCCTGCGGTCCCGCCAGGCGCCGAACGCGTGCATCGACGCCGGCTATCAACACGCGGTCGCCGGCCTGATGGCCGTGCTGTCGTTCGATACCGGCAAACGCATGGTTTATGACGCCCAGAAGCGCGAAATCCGCGCAGGGTAAGGGAGCGGAAATTCGAAATCCGAAATTCGAAACTCGAAACAAATCCCAATGACCCAAACGGAAGAAGATTCGAAACCGGAGGGAGCCCGGCGTGGGCGTCTTGGTCATTGGGGTTTTGGATTTTGAATTTGTTTCGGATTTCGGATTTCGAGTTTCGAGTTTTCTTTGGTGTTTCGGATTTGAAACTTTCTTTGTCAACAGGGGATAGGGATGGACGGACCAAGGCATCTGACACGACGTGGGTTTCTGAACGAATCGATGAAGGTGGGCGCCCTGTCGGCGCTGGCGTGGACCGGCTCCTCGCTGGCATCGCCACGGGCCAACGCGAGCGCCGGGCCGGCACCAGCGTACATGATCGGCTGCTATACACGGCCGTGGGCGCAGTATGAGTACCGCGTGGCCCTCGATGCGATCGTCGAGGCGGGCTACCAGTACGCCGGCCTGATGACCACCAAGGGCAAGAACAACCTCGTGATCTCCGTCGATACGACGCCGGAAGAGGCGGCCCAGATCGCGGAGGAGGTCAAGAAGCGCCATCTGAAAGTGGTCTCGGTATATGGGGGCGGCATCCCCGTGGCGAAGTCGCTGGAAGCCGGCATCGCGGGTCTCAAACGGATCATCGACGGTTGCGCCGCCTGCGGGACGATGAACCTCCTCATGGGCGGCATCGGCAACGAGAAGCTTTACGAGCCCTATTACAAAGCGATTGCCGAATGCTGCGACTACGCGGCCGCCAAGGGCATGGGGATCAGCGTCAAGCCGCATGGCGGACTCAATGCGACCGGGCCCCAGTGCCGCAAGACCGTCGAGTTCGTCGGCCACAAGAACTTCGGCGTCTGGTACGATCCGGGCAACATCTTCTTCTACTCCAACGGCGAGCTCAACCCCATCGACGATGCGCCCAGTGTGAATGGGATGGTCATGGGTATGTGCGTCAAGGACTACCAGCACCCGAAGAAGGTGGACGTGACGCCCGGGACCGGACAGGTCGATTTCCCGGCGGTCCTCGCCAGGCTCCAGGCGGGCGGTTTCAAGAAGGGGGCCCTCGTCGTCGAGTGCCTCACGCCGGGCGATCTCGCCCACACGCTGGCCGAAGCCAAGAAGACGCGGCAGTTCCTGGAGAAGCTGAGGGGCCGGGCCTGAGACGGAAGAAAATTCGAAATCCGAATCTCGAAGTTCGAAACAAGTTCGAGAGTCAAGACTCCAATGACTAAACCCTTTGATTGCATACCGGAACCAAACGAATCGCGCGAAGGTGCGGTTTTTCATGGAGAAAGGCCACGAAAGCGCGTTCGAACAAGTGAATCGTAGATGTCACCGGAA
>VGYL01001220.1 GCA_016872975.1 Planctomycetota bacterium | reverse complement strand
TCTCCTCTACGATGCTATTGGCCCAAGGCGGAAAATCTCAGGGGTTTGGGGACAGAGTCCCCAAGAGCCATCGAAGTACGCTAAAGCCGGATGAGCCCATATACCAATGTAGAGGCCTGATATGACGTTGGCTTGCTGTGCCGTACGCGGCCGCAGCGAACGCATGCAGCGCTGCCCGCAAGTCGATCCACTCGCATCGTTCCTGGTCTTTAGACACAATGGCGCCACCGCTTCATGATATCGATGCCCTCCTGCAACAGCGTGTCTTCACGGGAGACCGGCAGCCGAGTGTTCGGAAGCACGAGATTGGCCGCTTCGCGGGGCTCGAGCTTCCGCAGTCCACCGCCCAACGGATGCCCCTCCAACTCACAACTCAGACGCGTCAACGGTGTATTCCAGCCTTGTTGGAGGGCCTCCACGGAAATGCCGTTCTTCAACCTGAGGGCGTGTACCGAGTTGGTGCAGACGCATTTCGCGAGATTGGCTACCAGGGCCGCGCCCGCGCCACTCATGCAGGAGAGGAATGCGTCGGGGACATGAACATCCGGCACGACATACCAGGGATCCCGCATCCGGCACTTGTAGGTCTGTTTGGCGCGTTCGGCTTCGGGTGTGTCGAGGTATCGTTGGATGGATGCCGGCAACGCTTGGCACGCCGTGAGGCGCAGCAGAAGCACCGGCTCATCCCGGTTCAACCACGCGCGCACGGTGGCATGGGTGACCGCCTTCTGGGGCAACGTCCGGGCGTTGCGCACGGAAGGACGAAGGAACTCTTGCGGGATCGACGAGACGGCCGCCTCCGACGGACGCAAATGGAAGAAATCGTTGTCGCCCGTGACATACCCGATTCCAACGCGCGCTACGTCCCCGAGGCGCAGCGTCCGGGAGTCATCCTGCAATTCACGATACAGGGACCTGATGGACGCGGGGAGGAGGAAGGGCCGTAGCCGCGACCGTATCGACCGCCACTCGGTCAGGGCGACGCGTTCAAACTCCCGCGGAAGCTCATCTGTGTGTGAGAAGACCGCTCTTGAACTGAGGCGGAAGTGGTCCGTCCTATCGCCGAAGCCATCCGTGTAGAGAAGCCAGCAATCCTCCGACAAATCCGCAAATATCTTCGTGCGCACCGCGACAACGTGGACGATAGCGAAACTCCGCGCGAGATACTCGAGCAGCGGGGCGGAGTACGTGGCGTGCCCGATCTCCGCGGGCACGACGAACGCCATGCGTCCACCCGGCTTCAGCAGCAAGGTCGTTGCGGCCAAGAACGGAGCCCAGGAAGAGGTTAGGGACGAGAAAGACACCCCCAGGCGTGCGCACAGAGCCAACGCGTCATCGCGCACTTGGCCCTGCCAGCGCTGGTAGCGAATAAACGGCGGATTGCCAGCCGCGCAGTCGAATCGCTGGGAAGTCTCTTGGGCCCAAGAGAAGAAGTCGCGCTCGTAAATAGTCGCCCAAGGCGCGCCCGTAACCGCTTTCGCCAGGGCTTCCCTGTCGCGCTCGACGCCCGTGCTGTTTCGGTGCAACGTGATGAATCGGCCGTCGCCGCAGGATGGATCCAGCAGATGATCCGAGGGATGGCAAACCGCCCATTTCACCAGGGTGCCCGCAACATCTGTCGGGGTGTAATAAGCTCCACACGCTTTCTCCTTCAGCGTATACGTGATCTGAGCAAACCTATCAATGTGTGGGCCATCGGGAGGTCACCGGTATCATGGCGGCAACGGACGGCCTTTCCCTGATGATAACCAATGACAGGTGCTGTCTGCAATAGCAGAACCTCCGTGTCTGCCATGATGGCGGGCGGCTCGGGAGAGAATCGAAGATACGAGGTCCGTGAATCGGAGTTCCGGGGTGATGAGGGGGTCGGCTCTCGGTACTCCAAACGAACGGCCGCCGGATTCGACCCTATTCCGGCAGGTGGTGACCGAGGGTCGGGAGTTGTTCGGTCGGCTGATTGGCACGGGCGATACGCGTGGGGTGAGGACCCACCTTATCCGGCGAGCGCGCTGATGTCCTTGAGGATGTAATGGGGCTTGTAGGCGTAGCGCGGGAGGTCGGATTCCGCGGTGATGCCGCTGAGGACCAGGACGGTGTCGATGCCGGACTCCATGCCCGCGACGATGTCGGTGTCCATGTCGCAGACGAAGCCGCGCTTGTTCTTGAGGGTCTCCATCG
>VGYL01001219.1 GCA_016872975.1 Planctomycetota bacterium | reverse complement strand
GGCCAGGCCGGCATGCAGCACTCCGGCATCCAGGACCCGTTCGGGAATCTGCACCCGGTCAGCGCCGCCATGAGCGAATTTGCCCGGGAACTTTATCGCGTGGCGCTGCCGCCGCGCGCCGTCCAAAGCACGGGGGAGGTATCCGGTGCCGCTGCCCAAACACCGCGCCTCAAGGTCTCGGAAAACAAACGGTTCCTCGTTACTGCCGAGGGCAAGCCCTTCTTCTGGCTCGGCGACACGGCGTGGGAGCTGTTCCATCGCCTGAATCGCGAAGACGCGGAGCACTATCTGATGAACCGCGCGAAACTTGGCTTCACCGTCATCCAGGCGGTTGCGCTGGCCGAACTGGATGGCTTGAACACGCCCAACGCCTACGGTCATCGCCCGCTCGTGGACAACGATCCCACGCGGCCCGACGTGAAACCCGGCCCGGACAACGATTACTGGGACCACGTGGATTACATTGTAAGGCGCGCCAACGAGCTCGGCCTGCGCATCGGCTTCCTCCCGACCTGGGGCGATAAGTGGCATAGGAATAGTGGGAAAGGCCCGCTCGTTTTCAATCCCTACAACGCGCGCGCCTACGGCAAATGGCTGGGCCGACGATATCGTGACGCCGGCGTGGTCTGGATTCTCGGCGGGGACAAGTTCGTCGGCGACGACGAGGAACGGCGCACGCTCGAGGCGATGGCGCGTGGCCTTCGCGAAGGCGATCGCGGACGGCATCTGATCACGTTTCATTCCACCGGCCAGTATAGCTCGGCGATCTACTTCCACGACGCGCCCTGGCTCGACTTCAACATGGTGCAGACGGGGCATACCCGGGACCGGGACAACTACACGTCTGTGCTGGCCGAATACTGCCGGACGCCTCTCAAGCCGGTCCTGGACGGCGAGCCCGGCTACGAGAATATCCCGCACGCGTTCAACCCAGCTAACGGCCGGCTTGCGGCCATTCACGCGCGGCAGTTCTGTTACTGGGCGCTCTTCAGCGGTGCCTTCGGCCACACCTACGGTTGTAACGAGGTCTGGCAGATGTGGCAGCCGGGGCGGGAGTCTTTGATTGGCGCCCAAGTTCCTTGGTTCGAGGCCATCGCATTGCCCGGTGCCGGGCAAATGCGCCACGCCCGTACGCTGATCGAATCAGGTCCGTACTTTGACCGCATGCCCGATCCCTCGCTGGTCGTGCCACCCAATACCACGGGCCCTGACTACGTCGCTGCCTGCCGCGCCCCGGACGCGCGTTATGCCCTGATCTATTTCCCGTCTGGGAGGCCGGCGACCATTCGGACGTTCCTGCTCAAGGGACCGCGGCTGGCCGCACGCTGGTACGATCCTCGCACCGGCGAGCGCCACGACCTGCCGGCAGTCGAGGTCGCGCCGTGGAAGACCACCGAGTTCAAGCCGCCGGCGGCGGATCAGGACTGGGTGCTGGTCCTGGAGGCGAAGCAATAGAGAGTCAAGACCATGGAATCAACCACGAAAGTAGTCACCATGACTGAAACCAACCAAGAAACCGAGCCACAGCCCTCAACAGAATCCCGCAAAGTAGTTACCGGAGGTTCCCTACATCTTATCCTACTGCTCTACGTGGTGGTTGCGTTCCAGGCTTTTGCTGTTGAGCGCGAGCGACCGAACATTGTCTTCTTTCTCATTGACGATTGCAGCACGCACGAGTTCGGGTGCTACGGGAACAAGGTCGACCCCACGCCCAATATCGACCGGCTGGCCGCCGGCGGTATCCGCTTAAACGCGGCTTGGGGCACTCCGTTGTGCATCCCTTCCCGCGCGTTGCTGCTCAGCGGCCAATACGGTTTCAAGACGGGCATCTATGATAACGGGGTTGTGGCCGCCCAGCGCGGGGATCTCCCGAATAGAATCACGCCGCTGTCCCGGACCTTGCAGCAGGCGGGTTACGCGACCTTCATGGGTGGCAAGTGGCACTTGGAAGGATTGCCCGGCGACAAAGCCTGGGGCTTCGACGAATATGTCCTCTATGGATCGCTCTGTGAGGCGGCGTCCCACAACCAAGCCTGGCGCGCCCGCTATCAAGACCCGTGGTGGCCCTGGCCGGGAGCGAACCGCAAGGTTCTCGCCCAGCCCTCAGGCCAATGTCATCCGTATGCCACCTGGCAGCCGATGATCATCCGCAATGGCGAGTTTTTGGAAACAGGGCCGGA
>VGYL01001218.1 GCA_016872975.1 Planctomycetota bacterium | reverse complement strand
TCGATCTGGGGGACCTGCGCACGAAGATCGCGGCGTCGCTCTTTGCCGAGGAGCCGTTCGCGCCGGTCCTCAAAATTGAGGACAAGTGGATCCGCCTCAAGAGCTTCGCCCTGACGGACGGCAAACTCGTCGCCCAGTTCGTCCCCGGAAGATAGACCGTATCGCTTCGGAGTACCCCTTTGCTTGCTCCTACTGCAGGTGTCGCGAAAAGCACGAGATGAGAATCGTTGCACGTCCCCCCCGGATGTGACAACGCAGGGAGACGAAGCCGGAATCCAGAAAGCGAAGCTTGTGAGAGGGTGTGTGAAAAGCCGGTTCTACGTGGCATGGGCTTGGAGCCCATGGATCATCGGCAGGATGCCGATGCCACGAGGCCCCACGGACAGGAGGCCTCATTGTTGTACACATGTCGGCATGGTAGAACCGGCGGGTGGCATCGCCAAGACCTCCCGGCCTTGACGATGGCTTTCGCGCGTGCGGTCGAGGCATCGTCGAGCGCCTCCACCATCGTCAAAGGCGGAGCCTTTGGCGATGCCACCCTCTACCACAAGGGAACGATGTGTACAACAGTGAGGCAGGAGGCCCATGCCACGCCTGGCGGGCCTCCCGCGCAGCAGGTCTTGGTTGGCAAGGGGACGAGGCCCACGGAGGAAGCGATGAGGGCATGACCTGACGGCACTGCCCCGCCCTTCGACCCGCGGGCCCCGACCCGCTTGGATAAGCTCTTATGCCTGGGCCCCGGCCAGGGCGACCCGGCCCCGGCTGAGGCGGATGAAGTGAACGATCAGGGCCAGCCCGACAAAGGCGCCGATCACCACGAGGCTCCAAACGCCGATCCTCGGCCACAGACTCCAGAGGCTGAAGAACGTGCCGGCCGCCGTGGAAAACACCATCAGGACGTTCCACAGGACGCGGCGGCCGCCTGTCGGCATCGCGGCGCCGAGGAGGCCCTTGGAGTTCATCATGATCAGGAACGTGAAGTAGGCGATCGGCAAGAGCGTGACACAGAACGCCGACGTGGCAATCGCCAGCCACGGGGCCGGCTGGCTCCAGAACATGGCCCCGATGGCGCCCACGGAGACCAGGAGCATGCCGATCCGCTGGGTCCAGCCGCCCGGCGCTTTGCCCAACACTTCGCACAGACACAGGCCGTTGATCGACATTAGAATGGTCGCGGCGCTCAGGCCCAGGCCCATCACGCCGAGACCAAAGATGTACTGCGCGACGCCCTTGCCGGTCAGCGGCTCCAGCGCGGCCGCCAGGTTGAAATTGTCCCGCCGGACCAGCATGGCCGCCATGCGCCGATCGGCGTAGGGCAGGGCGCTGATGCGCTGCTCACGCTGCTCGGATGACAGTGCGTTGAAGGCCTCCGGGCCGATCTCGAATGCCAACCGCTGTTGCAGCAGCGCCTTGTACGAACCGACAAGATTCGCCGCCGGGGCGACACTGACGACGCCTCCTTCCTCATCGGGCACAAAACCGGGGGCCGGTCTCGTGTGGAACTGCGAGGCGGCCACCATCACGACGAAGCCGGTGGCCAGAACGAACGGGATGAACAGGCCGGTGGACAGATCGAAGATCGCCAGGCCGCGGAAGTCCTTGTCCCAGCCGCGCCGCATCATGGAGTAGGGGAACATGAAGGTCATGTTGATGCCTACCGTGGCGGCGATGGCGCTGATGATGACACCGCGCTGCTGGCCGGTGATCAGGTCGGTCCAGTACGCCCGTCCGTTCTCCGCCACCGCCTGCAGATAGGGCGCGAGTCCCTCCGTCGGGCGGAACATCATTTGCAGACGCGGCACCAGGCCGCGGGCGGCGTCGCCCCAGTCCATGGCCCCTTCGATACTCAGCTTCACCACGACCGCGAGGAAGCACAGCACGATCATACTGACGATGGCCCGGATGGTCTTTTCGAAGATCCGCACGCCACGGCCGCCCAAGCTGTAGAACATCGAGACAACGATGCACACCACCAGGAACAGCAGCACCGCGGCCACGCGGGCCGAATTCCCCTGGAACAGGCTGCCGTCCCCGCCGCCGAAGATGCCGGGCAGAAGGTTCTGCTGGATCGCCCGGCTGCCGAGACTGAACTGCGGCATGGACCAGACGAGGTTGGCCGCCATCGAAGCCAGCACCCAGCTCCAGCCCAGGACCGGGCTGACGTGCTGGTTGATCGCCCGC
>VGYL01001217.1 GCA_016872975.1 Planctomycetota bacterium | reverse complement strand
AAGACGATGATACGGGTCCAGAATCAGCCCCCCTATAGGGGGGCTGGGGAACGGAAGAAATAATTGTCGCTGAAGGGAAAAAATAGTTGACGTTAATCATGCTGTTCTACGGCGACATCGCCGTGCAGGACCGGGACAACCACCTGGGCCTGCACCGGGCCGACTATTTGCTGCGCGACTTCCATCCCGCCTGGCAGCGGATCGCAGCATCGGTTCCCGTCTATGCCACCTGGGACGATCACGATTACTTCAACAATGACAAGTGGGGCTTGCCCAAAGGCTATACGGAACAGGACCGCCACGGTGTCTGGGAAGTGTTCCGCCATGCCTGGAACAACCCCTCCTATGGCTTCAACGACGAGCGTCGTGGCGTCTTCCTCCGGGCGCGGGTCGGTCCGTGCGACGTTATCATGGTGGACCATCGGTACTTCCGGACGGCCCGCGGCGTCGACCGCGGTCGCGGCGGCAACCTCCTCGGCCCGCAGCAGATGCAGTGGCTCCAGGAGCAATTGCTCGACTGCCAGGGACCGTTCATCATCCTGTCGTGCGGCACGATGTGGAGCGATTACGTGAGCAATGGCAAGGACTCCTGGGGTGTGTACGACCCCCAGGGCCGGGAACAGATCTTGGGCTTCATCGAAAAGCACCGGATCCCGGGAGTGTTGCTGACTTCGGGTGATCGTCATGGTGCGCGGGTCTTTCGCATCCCGCGTCCCTCGGGCTACAGCTTCTACGAGTTTGAACCGGCCAGCCTGGGCGGTCGGGGCGACGGTCCACCCGCCACCGATCCGAAGTGGAGTACGCAGTTGTTCGGCATGGTTGGCAAGTACGCCTTCGGCGAGTTCACTTTCGACTCCACGTTGTCCGACCCGCAGGTGGTGTTCCGTCTCGTCCACGATGCCGGCGAGGTGCTCTACGAGTTGAAGCTTACGCGGAGCCAGTTGACGCCGCCGGAACGACCGGCCGCTTCGAAGTAGTTTCCGTTCATCATGGGACCGTGCCTATCCTCCTGTACTACCGGCACGTACGTCTGTGAGGCTTCATGCTGTCGCTCTGTCCCCGGCGGAGACCCCACCTGTGGATCTCGGCGTATTTCATCAAGCATAAGGAATAATGTCAAGGATCGGGTAAACCCAGCCAGTCGGATCGGGTTCAAAACCAGCCACTTTGAGGAGCAGACGGTTTGTCGTAGACGACTTCTCGAAATCGATGATGTACCGATTTCGTAAGACTCAGCATGGCAAATTGACTCAAGACGGCTGTCGTGTATGCGATACTGACGTTCAAACGGCTGGGCTGATCCCTACGGCGGATTGCCCAGGAACTGAGGTCGACCGTGAGACGGTCGCTCTGTACGTCCATTCGACGCCAGCGGAGACAGAACCAACGACGACCCCAAGGCCCGCGTCGCAAGCGACCAAAATGGACAGGCAGATCCAAGACCCGCTCTTCGCCAACTGGTCGAGGTTTGAGCAACGGCTTGCTGGTCCATTGCACTACTGAGACGATGACATCTTCTGGCTCTCGGCCACTTCAGCTCAAAATAAACCGCGCAACCACGAGATTATCCCTTGCGTTGACCGCACGCGATCTCCTTCGCTCCAACGTCCCTTCTGGGAGTTACACGGCCACTGTTCACGTCCCCAACGATAACAGAAGACGATGAATGCAGCCGAACGTAGCGGAAGCAAGGATAGAGGCGTAGGGCAAAACACGCGTCCCCATTTCCAGTGTACAGCATCGATTCACCCAAGTCTCCTCTACCTACCGACCTCAATCCGAGGCAGATGGCTTTCTCCATCTGTCTTGCAAGACACACGGGTCTTTGGTCTATGCATCCGGTCATAGGTGCGTCCCCACTACCATGCGGTGGATGTGACAACAGGGATATTTGGAGCAAGACGAGTCACTGGCAAGCCTACCTTCACTTGCAGACAAATGGCCACATGAGAAGATTGCCCCTCTTTGGACCTGCTTCTCGCCTGTGGAATTGTCTTGATTGCTGGCAAGGTGCAACATATCCCCCCAGAGACTATCGGCCACACAAGTTATCAGCACAGTGAGGTACTCCCGGTTGTCAAGACCACATTCTTAGATCTTTAAGGTAGAATACTGTAGTAGTAGCATCTTCTTTCTTTTTGCTTCTTTTTCTTTCTTGTTAACACCTGTTACATTGTTACATCCTG
>VGYL01001216.1 GCA_016872975.1 Planctomycetota bacterium | reverse complement strand
GCCAATGACCCCGCGCGACGCGCCCCGTACGCCCAACGGCGCCCAGGGAAGACCCACAAGGCCGAAGAGCAAACGAGCACAATGCGACCTTCGACCGTAACCGACGGTTGGCGGCGGAACACGGACAAACTTGATCGCATAGGAATCTGTTCTTGTGGATAACTCTGGTGCGGTCGGCCGCACGGCCGACCCAGCCCGAAGGGCGAGAGATAATAGCCCAGTGATTCATCGCTGGGTCACCGGGCACCACGCCGGAATGAGTCCCGGCAGGGACGACAGAACCCCGCCGGCCGGACACCGGCTTTCCTTCGCCCCTACGGGGCTGGGTATGGCGTTGGACCTTGGTACCCACCGTTGAAACGGTGGGCTAGTCTCGGTCGTCCCTGACGGGACTGTCTTGGGTTCCCGGCGCAGCCGGGATAGGTCCTTTGTCCGTGTTCGGCCACCAACAGAGAGCACGCTCAAGCTGTCCATCCACTTGCGCCGGACGGCTCGATGCCATTTGACAGGGAGCGGGGGCGTCTGTATAGTGCCGGGAAACAGGCGCGTCGATCGGTAGCGGTGGCGACGCTCGTTGGTAGTGTGCTCGTCAGAGCATATCCACACCAGTTCTGAAAGGGGATACGATGAAGAGGGTAATCGTTCGGACCTGTCCCAAGACCGGCAGACAATTCCACGTCGAGCAACCCAGTCGTAGGATGGGCGTCCCGCCCATGAGTACCACGGGCGTCTCGCCCGTGAAAGCTGAACAACGATGGTTCCGCGACATATGGACAGGAGGCCCGTATTACCTGTTGCTGCCCCTGACCGGCCTGTTCGCGCTCGTCTGGTTCCTGCTGCGGGTCCTCCCCAAGCCGAGCCGGGCGGCTTACCCCTGCCAGCGGATGGCGGCGCCGCTGGCGAGCGCCTTTGTCGTCTGGGTCCTCGGCCTGATGGGTTCGGCCTGGGCCTGCCGCCGGGCGCAGTACCTGCGGGATCGGTCACGCTACGTGCTGGCGACGCTCTGTGCGGTCGCCGCGGTTGTGATTCTCTGGGGCGCCATCAGCGCCACCGAGAACAATCCCGCAACGGCGGCCTTTGCGCCGAGCGAGCCGGTGAACAGCCCAATGGGCATGGCCCAGGGAATCCATCCCGGCCGGGTCGTCTGGGTCCACGATCCCGACGCCACCAGTTGGGACGGCTCCACCGGCCACTGGTGGGACGACAAGAACACCGACGCCAAGGTCGTCGAGAAGATGGTGTCCTCGGCTCTTACGGGGCTGACGGGCCGGTCGAGCGACGCCCAGGCATGGGACGCCCTGTTCCGGCACTTCAACAAGACCCGCGGCTTCGGCGACGCCGGCTACCAGAAGCCCGAGAAGATCGCCATCAAGATCAACATGAACCAGGACCGCGGCCGGGAGCTCAAGCCGGGGACTGCCATTCCCAGCCCGCAGGTGGTGTACTCGGTCGTGCGGCAGCTCATCAAGGCCGCGGGCGTGCCGGGCTCCGCCATCACGGTGTACGACGCCACGCGCTACATCAGCGACCCCATCTATGACCGGATCAAGAGCGATCCCGACCCCGAGCTCAAGGCCGTCACCTTCGTGGTGGCGCCCACCAGCGTCAAGGACGGCCGGATCGGGGCCGCGCACGACACCGCCCACCCGCTCAAGACCGTGGCCGGCACCGTGTACCTGCCCACGTGTGTCACCGAGGCCAAGTACATGATCAACCTGGCCCTGATGCGGGCCCACACCCTGTGCGGCATCACGCTATGCGCCAAGAATCACTTCGGCACGACCTACTTCGAGAAGAACGGCTGGACGCCCAGCCCGCTGCACGACTCCAGCAGCCGCCAGAACCCCATGGGCTCCTACAACTGCCTGGTCGATCTCAACGGCCACAAACAGATCGATGGCAAAACGCTGCTCTACATGATCGATGGGCTGTACGCCGCCAAGAACCAGGGGGCCCCGGTGCTGCGGTTCGCCTCCTTCGGCAACGACTGGTTCTCCAGCATCCTGGCTTCGCAGGACATGGTCGCGATCGACTCGGTGGGCCTGGACTTCCTGCGCCACGAGCAGACCGTCAATCCGAACATGGTGGACGTGACCGGCAATCCCGACAACTACCTGCACGAGGCGGCGCTGGCGAACCAGCCGCCCTCCGGCACGAAGTACGACCCGGAGGAGGACGGGATCCCCCTC
>VGYL01001215.1 GCA_016872975.1 Planctomycetota bacterium | reverse complement strand
CCACCTTGTCGAGCACCGCCACACTGTCCGACATGGGGCCGAGCAGACCTTTCTTGTGTATTTCCCGGTCCAGTGGCTCAATGACCACGGTGAGGCGATGGGCGCCTGCCGTCGCCAGCTCACGCAGGCTGTCGCACAGAGCTTCCAGGGCCGCAGGTCGCGCCGCTGGCCCTGGATCTGGCCCGCTCAGCACACCCAGCGCGGATGCGCCGCACTCCATAGCGTCATCCATCTGTCGCTTGATCGTGGACACAGAGCGAGCGCGCAATTCGGGGTCGAGGGCAGAAAGGTTGAGATGTTGTGCCGCCAAAACGAATGACGTCCAGTAGGTGAGCGACATACCGCTTGTGGTCACGATGTCAGCGATCTGGCGCCGTTCTCCGCCATCGGGAACACCGGCGATGCCGGCAGCTCCATAGAAACCGTCACGCGCAATGCGCTCCAACGCATTGGCGAACACACCCACTGCGCCCAGAAATGGATGATGGGTCTCACTGACCAGGATGCATGGGCGGAATGAACTGGTCAGCGGGCCAGCCCGCTCGCTCTGGGTCGTCATGTGATTACGCTCGCTCTTTGACTTCGACGCGAATGATGCGGAAGCAGTAGTGCGGGTCGCCGCCGTTCGAGCCTCCGCCCAGGATCACCTTCTTGGATTCAGGGAGGTCAAAGCGCGCACTGCTGAGCCCGGCGTCGTTCCACGTCTCGATAATGCCGGCGAACCAGGCATCGCCCCGCACATGCATGCCCCACAGGTTGTCCTGGCGCATGCGCACCGCGGTGCGGGGATACTTCCACTCCAAGGGCTCAGCCTCCAAGAGGACGAAGCCGTTGGTGGAGCAGCCGCTGCCGATGACCGTCACGGCGACGATCGGCTCCTCTTCCTCGATCGTGATGCTGCCGTAGGGATAGATATCGAGCTCGGCCCCGTCGGGGTTGAACTCGCAGCCCGTGTCCGGGCGGCCAAGCTCCACCTTGACATTGGGGTAGTTGAAGGGCGCCCAATAGACGTAGGTCTTGGTGCGCCACACCTCGCGCACTTGAGGCGTCTTGTTGGCGGCGAGCCGCCCGAGTTCCTGCTCCTTTTCCGTCCACGTGCCCTTGACCCGCTCCGGGTTGTGCGGGATCTTCCATCCCCAGCACGCGTTGAAATTGCTGGGCGTCGAACCGAATGTGACCCGAATGACCTCTTGATCGCGCTCCTCTTTCGACATTGTGTTCCTCCTGGAACGGTTGAAATGGGATGATCAGGGTGGGCTGCTGACAGCCCACCGGCAAGCACCGGGCGGTCGTTGGATTGGCGGCCGCCTCCAGTGCATCCTTCTCCATCAAGTCATGGTTGCGTCGCGGCCGTCACCAGGGCCGCGAAGTTCTCCTCCGGCGTGTTGCCTGGCACCTGGTCACCACTGGCCAGGATGAAGCCAATGGCTCCCGCATCACTGATGCACTGCCGCGCTTCGCCGCGTACGTCTTGCGGCGTTCCCCGCATGAGTGTCTCGAACGTATTGACATTCCCCTTCAGAACCAGGCGCGCGCCGTAGCGTTTGCGCACTTCAGCCAACGTGACATCCCCGCCGGGCGGGCGTTCCAGGGGCTCGACCATCGTCACCCCGGCATCCACGAGCATGTCCAGTGCGGCCGCCGACTTGCCGCACATGTGTACACCCGTCGGGACATGGTACCGGTCAGCCAACGCGCATGCGCGCACCAGCCAGGGATAGGCATAGCGCCGATACAAAGCCGGGGAGACGACTGACATCGAGCTCACCGATCCACCGAACATGATCAAATCCGGCGGCTGCAGGCGGAACTGTGCCTCCATGGCCGCCAGCGCCCATTCACCATAGATGTGCAGCGCCCGTTCCAGCAACTCCGTCCCGTCATAGAAGTCGAGGATCGCCCGCTCCAAATCCACGCGTTGGTACAACCACCACGCCAAGGGAACCGATATCCTGGTCGAGACGATGCCGCTGTCGCCGAGCATCTTCCGCAGGGAGGGGTAGTTGTGGTGCACGCGCAGGGTCGAGGGATCCGGCAGTGTGCTCAGGAGCGCATCCATCTCCCGTTCCGGTTCGGTGATGATGGGCTTCTCCGTCCACGGCGATTGTGCGGCCGGGTAGCGTTTGATGAGAGTCAGGTCGCCGTGAGGGGTGTGGGTGGTGTGGCACACTCGCCAGGCATCATCGGTCT
>VGYL01001214.1 GCA_016872975.1 Planctomycetota bacterium | reverse complement strand
CTTGATCGGTTGGTTCAGCGCCATCGCCAGCAAGAAGGAGATGCCCAACTGCACCGGTACGGCCAGGAATGTGTAGAATGCCGTGTTGTACAGGCTCAGGTTGGCGACGGGATCGCGGAACACCTTGGTGATGTTGTTGAGGCCTACAAAGACCGGAGGCGTCAAGAGGTCCCAATTCTGGAACACCAGGACGATGGAATAGATCATCGGGTAAGCGATGAATACAGAAAACCCGACAACAAAGGGCGTCGCAAAGAGGAAGCCTGACAACGTTTCCTCGAGCGCCAGGCCTGAGAAATAGCGTCGCAGAGAATCACGTCTGCGTTGCGTGATGGCAGTCACTGTGACACCTCCGTACAATCACCACAAGGTCTGCGACTACGACACAGAGGCCCTGCGAAATCCTCGAGGACTTCGCAGGGCTGTCAACATCAGGACTTCGGTTGGGTCGCCCAATACGCGTCCAGCAACTCCTGGACCTTGGTATCCACTTTCGGGAGAACGTCCACCGCCTTACCAGTGCCCAGCGTCAACGGATCCCAGCCGAGCGGCTTGGCGGCCTCATTCCAGATCTTGCTGCGCGGCACGCCGCCGACAACATCCACGACCGAGGTCTTGAACGCATCAATGAACGCCCTGCCGTTGGCGACGCCATGCAACTCCTTGATGCGGGGAACCCAATCCTGTTCAGCGCCCTTCGGGTTGTTGGGCAGGCGACCGGAGATTTCGGAGTAGGCTTTGTTGCCCTCGTAGCTGACCAGGTAGCTGGCGAAAGCCCATGTGGCGTCAACCTTGTCGGTCCTCAGAACGGCCACGCCTGACGTGAGACAGCGATGCGGTCGGCTCGCGTCCTTGTACTTCGGCATGATGACCACATCGAATTCGACCGCCTTCTTCTGGTCGCGCAACTGCGGGTTGTTCAGCCGCGTGAAGTACCACGGACCCTCATACTTCATGGCGCAGTTGCCGGTGTCAATGGTGTTTGCGCCGCCTTCCAGGTCGGCCGGGGTCGGCGAGATCTTCATCTTGTAGTAGACATCCGAGGCTACGATCTGTATGATCTCCGCAAGCTCCGGCTGGGCAAACATGGACTTCTTCGGGTCAATGAGATTGTCGAACTCCTGCTTGCCGCTGTTGCGCATCCAGTGGATGTCGCGCGCCCAGATGCCGTTGGCCTGATAGCCAAACTGCTTCTTGCCATCCACCGTCTTGGTCAGTTTCTGGGCGGCTTCCAGGAATTGCTCGAAGGTCCAATCATCCTTCGGGAAGGGGAGCCCAGCATCTTGGAACGGCTTCTTGGCGTAGAACATCAGCATGGTGGGATGCTCGATCGGCAACAGGTACTTCTTGCCCTTGCGCTGGGTATAGGCGATGTCGCCGGGCGCATCAATGAAGATGTCCTCCAGCTTGGCTGCCTTGACCTGGTCATCCACCGGGACGAGCACGTTCTTGTCGGCAAAGACCTGCCATTCCCAGCCCTGGAAGGACGAGAGGTGGGGTGGCGTGCCGCCAGCGACCATCGTCTGGAGCTTGGTGTAGAAGTCGCCGGTAGCGCCGATGGTGACATTGGCCTTGTTGCCGGTCTTCTGAGTGTACATCTCCGCCACCTTGTTCCAGGCAGGCACATCCACCGGGTCGCCCCAGGCAAAGAAGTCCACATCTGGCTGCTTCTTGGGAGCAGGTGGTTGGGTCGGCCCGACTGCAGCGGCCTTAGTCGGCTCCGCCTTGGCCGGCGCGGTGGTCGGTTGGGCTTGCGGCTGGCACGCTGCAAGCGCCGCAACTGCAACACCGGACCCACCGATCAGGAGAAACTGACGCCGAGAGAACTTCTGAGTACTCATTGGATCTCACTCCTTGGGTTTGTTAGGTTAGTAGACTGGTAATCTGGTAGATTGGTGCAAGACATCCGACTATCTGTTGTCCTGAAACGATCGAATCAGAATCCTCCTCCTTTCGTCCTTGGTCGTTCGTCTTTCGTCGCTTGGCCTTCAAGTCAAATGCAACACCGGCAACTCCAACATCTTCGCCAGCGCCAGCAGCTCGGCCACATAGTCGCCATACGTCAGCGAGATGTGGTGATCCAGCCCGTTGGTCATGATCGTGTCCAGCACCTCGGCCGCGGGCCGGTCGAAGCGCAGCACGCCCGACGTGCCGGAGAAGCTCAGCGGCGCACGCAGCATCTCGCCCGCGCC
>VGYL01001213.1 GCA_016872975.1 Planctomycetota bacterium | reverse complement strand
CCCATTTTCGGCCTCCTTGCCCAAATCGGTTATCAGACACATAACAGATCGGCAAAAAGGCCCCTGGAAGCCCAATTCTTCGACTATTCTCTGCCAACATCACGAGGTACGACCGGGAGACACGATCATGCGGAAAACGACGCGTAGAGACTTTGTGAAAGGTTGCCTGGGCGCGGGACTGGCGTTCGGATGGCCGCGGCCGGTCCGGTCAGCGGGTCCGAACAGTGAGGTGCGTCTGGCCATCGTGGGGCTGGGCGGGATCGACATTCCCGGCGGCGTGGGCGGCCGGGGACGCCAGCTTGTCGATGCCTTTCGCAAGGTCCCCGGGGCCCGGATCACCACCCTGTGCGACGTGGACCAGGCGATTCTGGACCACGGGGCCCAGATCATGCAGAAAGCGGGCGGCGCGGTCACCACCTGCACCGATCTGCGCCGCGTGCTCGACGACCCGAACGTGGACGCGGTGGTCGTGGCCACGCCGAACCACTGGCACGCGCTGGCCGCCGTCTGGGCGTGTCAGGCGGGCAAGGACGTGTACGTGGAGAAGCCGCTGGCGTACAACCTCTGGGAAGGACGGCAGATCGTCACGGCGGCGCAGAAGTACGGGCGGATCGTGCAGGTGGGCACGCAGAGCCGGTCCAGCACGGCGCTGCGCGAGGCCGGCGCGTTTCTCCGCAGCGGGCAGATGGGCAAGCCGCGGTACGCCCACGCCGTCATCTACCGGGCGCGCGCGAGTCTCGGCCGGGTGGCCGCCCCGACGCCGGTGCCGCCCACCGTGGACTACGACCTGTGGAGCGGCCCCGCGCCCCTGGCTCCGATCGGGCGCCGGCACCTGCACTACGAATGGCACTGGTTCTGGACCTGGGGCAACGGCGAGATCGGCAACAACGGGCCGCACTATCTGGACATCTGCCGCTGGCTCTTGGGCGGCACCGAGGCGCCGCGCCACGCGCTGAGCATCGGCGGCCGCTTCCTGTTCGACGATGCCGGCGAGACCCCCAACACCCATATCGCCCTCCTGGACCACCGGCCCGCACCGATCCTGTGTGAGATTCGCGGTCTGCCGGCCGACCCGTTCCGCGGCCTGCGGACGGGGATCATCGTCCAATGCGAGGGCGGGTACCTGCGGACCGATCTGCGGAGCGGGGCGGCGTTCGACGGCCAGGACCGGGAGATCAGAGCCTTTGGCGTCCCCAAAGCCGGTGACACGACCGTCACGCACGTGGCCAACTTCATCGAGGCGGTGCGGAGCCGGGACGCCGGCCAACTCCACGCCCCGGCCCTGGAGGGGCATCTCTCCACGGCGTGTGCTCACCTGGCGAATCTCTCCTACCGGCTCGGCGCGGAAGCGAGCCCCGAGGCCATCCGCGCCGCGATCCACAAGGCGGCGGCCACGACCGGGGCCGCCGGCGTCTTCGCCGACGTATTCGACCGCTACTTGGAGCACCTGACGACCCGCGGAGTCACGCGCCCCGCCGCACCGGGCGTCCTGGGCGCCTGGGTGACGCTGGATCCCGCCGCCGAGCGTTTCGTCGGCGACCTTGCCGGCCGCGCCAACGCCCTGACCACGCGCGAGTACCGCGCCCCCTTCGTCGTGCCCACGGTCGCCTGAAGAAGGCCCCCATCGACAGCGACGGAACGCTCGGGAACAAGGGGAACAAGGGGTCAGTCCTCGGAAATAAGTGAACTGATGACAATACTGAAATCCGAGGACTGACCCCTTGGCCCTCGAGGTACGCCCGAACCGGGCCCGGAAGAACAACCGCACGGTCGGGAACATAGACATCCCCGAGATGAACATCGTCATCATTCAGCGAGAGGAACGTGCCTACCTTCACAATGAATCTGGCCCCACAGCTCGCCAGTTGGTGAACGACCCAGAGCGAGAGGTCAACGCCCATGCGGGTTGTCACAAGAGAGAACCAGACTCGCCAACAGCGGATGTTTATGATGGGGAAGTCCTCGTTGTGCAGTTCCTCACATTTCTGGAGCCACCCCTGATTAACGTCAACTATTTTTTCCCTTCAGCGACAATTATTTCTTCCGTTCCCCAGCCCCCCTATAGGGGGGCTGATTCTGGACCCGTATCGTCGTCTTTCTTTCCTTCTTGGCCTCTTCGGCCCGGTAGCTGGGGACATTCAGCTCCAGCACCACGCTGTGGTGGATCAGCCGGTCGATGGCCGCCGCCGTCGTCA
>VGYL01001212.1 GCA_016872975.1 Planctomycetota bacterium | reverse complement strand
GACCACGACCCGCGCAGGGCCGTACCGTGCGGCTCTCCTCTACGATGCTATTGGCCCAAAGCGGAAAATCTCAGGGGTTTGGGGACAGAGTCCCCAAGAACCATCGAAGTACGCTAAAGCCGGATGAGCCACTTTTCGGACCCGCCTGAAGGCGGAACTCCAAACCAGTACCCCATTTCACAAGTACCGCGACTATGGTGGTAGATTGCCGCGCTCGGCGAGCCGCGCTCGCAATGACATAGGCCGCCCACGTATGTCATTGCGAGGAGCTTCAGCGACGAAGCAATCTCTACCCTATAGTCTCAGGCCTTGCGAAATGCGGTACCAGGTCTTGGCGATGCCGCCCGGCAGAGGCGTTAGCCTTTGAGCGGACCGTTGATTACAATGGGTGCTGGACGGCTGGATGGCCAACCGCTACGGGAAACGCGCGGGTCACCGCACAGGGAGTGAAGAATGGCGCTTGAACGGATCTTTGCCGTATACAAAGAGGAGGGAATGAGCTCGCACGATGTCGTCGATGTGGTCCGGCGGCTGACCGGCGAGAAACGGGTCGGCCACGCCGGCACGCTGGACCCCTGGGCGAAGGGCGTCCTCGTCATCGGCGTCGGCCGTGCGGCCACGAAGACGCTCAGTGCGGCCGCCGGGGCCGAGAAAGAGTACCTCACGCGCATCCGCCTCGGCTGGCGCAGCACCACGGACGACCGGGAGGGGAAAAAGGAACAGGTGTTTCCCCCCATCGAGGCGGGCGAGACGCCGGACACGGCCCTGCCGCCCACGGCCCAGCAGGTCCGCCGGGCGCTGGTCCATTTCCAGGGCGTCATCGATCAGCGTCCGCCCGCGTTCTCCGCGCTCAAGATTGGGGGCCGAGCCGCCTACAAGCTGGCCCGCGCCGACCGGACGGTCGAGCTGCCGGCGCGCAAGGTCGAGGTAAAGGAGATCGAGCTCCTCGGGTACACCTGGCCTTGCGTCGAGGTGAGGCTGGTGACCGGCCCCGGCTTCTACGTGCGCTCGTTGGCCCGGGACCTCGGCGAACGGCTCGGCACCGGGGGCTACATGGAAGCCCTGGAGCGGACCCGCGTCGGCACGTACACCAAGGAGCACGCGGTGCGCCTGGCGGATCTGCCGGCCCGGCTCGCCGAGCTGGCTCCCCCGCGCGAATGAGGGCGGCTCGATTCAGCATTCGGCCCCCTCACTTTCAGCAGATTCTCCCCTTGGGCCTGAAGGCGACCGCGTTAGACTCGCTTGCAGATGAAGACGCCCAGATCACCGAAGTGTTGAAACGCACCGGCACATGAGTCAGCGAAAGACGAGCAGGACGATGGCGGGCCAATAGGTCAAGAAACCGCCGAGGCGGGCTCCCGGCACGGCCGTGCGCCTCTACACGCTGGAGGTGTTCATCCGCAGCGGGCCGATTACCAGGAGCTTCGCCAAAAAGAACAAAGTAGTCTCCCGGACGATTCAGATTCGCGGGGATCAGACTTTGGAGGATCTGCACTACGCGATCTTCTCAGCGTTTGACCGCGAGGACCAGCACATGTTCGAGTTTGAGATCGGCGGCAAGGGTCCCCTGGATCCCAAGTCCCGCCGATACGTGCTGCACGCAGACAGGCACGATCCCGCCTACGAGAGGAAACCGGCCGGGGATGTCAAGGAGACAACCATCGAATCGCTGGGGCTCAAAGTGCACGACCGTTTCGGCTACCTGTTCGACTTTGGTGATGACTGGTGGCATCAGATCAACGTGGTCGCTATTGAGGATAAGGCTGGGCGCCGGAAGTTCCCCAAGGTGATCCAGCGCGTTGGTGAGAGCCCGCCCCAATACGTCGACTGGGACCAAGAGGATGAGTAGCAGCGCCGCCTAGTACTCATACCGATTCCGCTTGGAGATTCCATAGCCTGGGTGGCATCGCCAAGGCCCCCGGCCTTGACGATGGTCCTATGTTCACCAGAGCCGCCAGCCGCATCGGCAGCGCTGACTATGTTCTTGTCCTAGCGCGGCCTTCGGCCGCAACCAAAAAGATGTCCGAATGTGTGGTAGAAGTTCCTGACAAAGACTCTATTGCCTTGCCCAAAGTGCCCTGCTATCATCCTTGCCGTCGGCAAAGGAAATCCGGGTGCTGCGAAGAAAGGACGGATGGCGATGGCAACAGACGCGAGGAAGGCGGCGCGCATCAAGGAAGTCGAGGAGCTTCTGGAGG
>VGYL01001211.1 GCA_016872975.1 Planctomycetota bacterium | reverse complement strand
TTTGTGAAACACTGCCCGTTTGCGCCATATGTCTCCCCATTCCTTTGCGGATCGCTGTCCTGCCGCGGTCCTGGTCCCACAAATGCCGGCTCAGAGATTACTTCGCTTCGCTCGCAAGGACATATGTCGCTGTATGTCACTGCGAGTCGCGAAGCCGCTGCGCGGCGGGTGTCGGGAAGAAACCAGGACACCCGGGTGAAAGGCCATGGGTGGCATCGCCAAGGCCTCGGGCCTTGACGATGGTCCGACGTACCGAGAGGCCGCCATCGTCAAGGGGTAAGCCCTTGGCGATGCCGCGCGATGCGGCACTACGCCTGGAGCAATTGGCGGAGGACTTCCATCGTCCGCGCGGTTGCCCCTTGGTTCTGACGGATCACCGCCTGCCCTGCTTGGGCTATTGTCGCCGCGAAAGCGCGGTCCGATAAGCACTTTTCCATGGTTCTCCGGAAGTCATCCGCATCTGCGATCTGGATTGCGCCCTGCCCCTGCAGGAGGACCTCGACCGTCTGGCGGAAGTTGAAGGTGTGCGGTCCGAAGATCGTGCACTTGCCGAGGGCCGCGGCTTCCATCATATCCGAGCCGCCCATCGGCACCAGCGTGCGGCCGACGAAGATCACCGTCGCCAGCGAGTAGAACTTCCGCAGGTCGCCCATCGTGTCGCCCAGGATCACGGGAACCCGTGGCGAGGGCGTGGGGCTCCCCAACGCGATGCTTCGCGTTGGGGACCCCGTCCCGCCCTTGTCTTTCGTGGCGAGGGCGTCCCGCCCTTGTGTGTCACGGGCATCCTGCCCGTGATTCGCGGGCGGGACGCCCGCGACACGGCGCGAGGCCAAGATGGCCTCGTGACGCAAGGGCGGGACGCCCTCGCCACGGGCGGTGCCTTTGAGTTGGCTGTAGCGGACGAGCGCAAATCCCATTCGTTCGATCAGCGCCGCGACCTCATCGAATCGTTCCGGCTTGCGCGGCACGATCGCCAGACGCAGACCCTCGAACCGCCTGTCTTGGAGAAGCGCTGCGTAGACCTCCAAGACGATCTTCTCTTCCTCGTCACCGGTGCCGCCGGCGACCCACAGCGGTGCTGCCGTGAGATGCAACTGCTGTGCGAGGGCGTCCGCGCCTTCGACCCGGTCGGCGACCTGGGCCGTGTCGTACTTGAGCGAGCTGGTCACGCGCACCCGCTCGCCGGGGCAGCCCAGCTCACGAAAGCGATCGGCGTATTGTTGCGTCTGCGCCAGAACGAGATCGAGCTTGCCGAAGAATGTCCGGGTGATGCGTTTGATGCGGCGGTAGCGGGAAAAGCTGCGGTCGCTGATCCGGCCGTTGACGACGACCACGGGGATCTTCCTCTCGTGGGCGGCGAAGACGAAATTGGGCCAGACCTCCAACTCCATCAGCAGACAGACCGCAGGACGGAGGCGGTCGAACACCCGCCGTGTGACCCACGACAGATCGAACGGGAAGTAGAAGACGTTCCATCTGGAACCGAAGAGCTTGTCGGCCCGCGCGAAGCCCGTATCTGTCGTCGTGCTGATCACGATCTCGAAGTCGGGCAGTTGTCTCTCGATCTCGGTCAGGAGGGTCTGGGCCGCGTTGACCTCGCCCATGCTGACGGCGTGCAGCCAGATGCACTTCTTGTCCGGGTTCCGGCGCTCCACGCGGCCGAACCGCTGGCCCCACCCGCGGCGGTAGCGTCCGTGGCGGACCATGCGGTACAGCAGAATCGGACTGACGGCCAGCCCCGCCAGCCCGTACACCACATCGAGGAGCAGTCTCATGGATCGTCCTTCAGCACTCCATTGCATCGTCGAAACCGCCGACATGATAGTGAAGCCGCGCCCCGATGTCAAATCGGGCGCAAGGGAACGATGGAATGATCGAGTAGTGGAATACTGGGCTTGGTTCAATTCCGGCCGAGTTGTGGTGGCGCGCGTCGGGAACACCTCCGCGTAGGGCGAGCGTCCTCGCTCGCTGAAAGTCGGGCGAGGACGCCCGACCTACGAAGAAACGCCTCGCGGCGTCACTACAAACACGCCCGCCGTCGCATGGGGACCGCTTGGCCGGTCGTACAAGGGATTACCCGATTCTGAACCAGGCCGAATATTGGAGACCAGGGGTATGGCTTACGCCACCCACTATTCCATCATTCCATCATTCCAGTCCTCATGGCGTCGCGTCGAACGGCTCGTTCCCGTGGATGCG
>VGYL01001210.1 GCA_016872975.1 Planctomycetota bacterium | reverse complement strand
ATTTCCGCCGGGCGGTCGCACAGCCGTGGCACGGGCGCTCGCGCCCGTGGATACTCATGGGCGGGACGCCCATGCTACTTTCCGGCGGGCGGTCGGCCGGCGATGGCATGGGTCCAGGACCCTTCCGGTCCTGCCGACGCGGGCAAGATGCCCGTGATACTCATGGGCGGGACGCCCATGCTACGAGGACGCCTGCCGGCGTCACTACGAACGTGCGAAACAAAGCCAAACGTGGGAGGGATGGGGTATGTGGGAAAGCCCACTGCTGCGGTATGCTATCATTCCAGGGTCCCCGCCGCAGGTGTTTCGCGCCAAACAAACCCAATTTCGGGACGGGCCGAAGGGAGGATAACGGTGTGTGGGGACAAGAGTTATGACGAATGGGACCTGCAACGGGCCCCGGAAAAACAAAGCCAATTTCCGGCAGGCGGTCGCACAGCCGTGGCACGGGCGCTCGCGCCCGTGGATACTCATGGGCGGGACGCCCATGCTACGAGAACGCCTGACAGCGTCACTACGAACGCGCGGAGCAAAGCCAAAGCTGGCCGGGCTGGGGTATCTGGGAGACGGCTCGTCGGGGACCTTCTGTGCGAAACAAAGCCAAATCCGGCCCCGGCGTCAGGAGGGGCAAAGGCTTTGTGGGCAAGGAGTTATGGTGAATCGCCCTTGCGATCGGCCTCGAAAAAACAAAGCCAATCGGGGACACGGGAGACGAGGGAGGTACGTCTCGAATTGGGAATTACTCGGGGAGAATTGCCCAAAGGCAGTTTGCGGACGAATGATGCTTCGCCCCTCCCGCCTCTTCCGTGAACAAATTTCCCGTTACCTCTTTACCGCTCATGGCTTAAACTCCTTTGGCCCATCCCCTCGGCTCCCAAGAATACCGGCCGATAAAGGTGCCGTCAAGGCAAACCCCCAGGGCAATTGCATGTCTGCCCGGAGACTTGCAGCGGAGCCTGTCTTGCGGTATGATGAGAAACGTAGCCTGCAGGAGCATCGCCCATGCAGGCAGACTGCAAATGTCAGACTCGGCCCTATGGCCCGTAGGAGGATCGGTCATGTCGTTACGGAAGCCTCGTCGGGGATTTACACTGATCGAGCTGCTGGTGGTCATCGCGGTGATCGCGATCCTGATGGCCATCCTGCTGCCGGCGCTGGGCCGGGCCCGGGAGCAGGCCAAAGGCACCCGTTGCCTGAGCAATCTCAAGCAGATCGGTCTGGCCATGCACGCCTACGCCGCGGATAACAATTATCTCGTGCCGCGGGCGGAGTTGCGGCCGGGCGTCACCGCCTATGGCGGGATCGACATCCGCTGGCCGGTCCTGTTCATGCCCTACGTCGGCGGCGGGGCCTACTCGTACCAGAACTACTACGAGGTCAAGGTCTACGACTGCCCGAGTTACCCGGACAGAGAGCAGACGGTCGATTACTGCCTCAATGCCTTCGACCTCAAGGGCACGGGGACGGAATATTTCGGGTTCACCAAGCTCGATCAATTCCCCCGCCACGGGACGACGATCTACCTGGTGGACTACGAGTACCTCCTGAACCGGGACCAGATCAAGATCATCCTGAAGACCGACCCGCCGGAGACTATGAAGGTCAAGATGCAGTCGCTCGACGCCTGGCACAGGAACCACCTGCCGTCGGCCGGCGAAAGCACCCGGCGCGTGGCGCGCGATCGCCACGTCAAGTGGATCAACTGCCTGTTCATCGACGGCCATTCCGCCAAGATGCCGCCGCTGGAGTTGACGCCCTACGACTTCGGGCTGCCGCGCGACAAGTCGCAGTAGCGGCCGCCCTGGCGCCGTTGCTCGGCCTTGTCGCTGAGGACCGTACCGTCGCGCACGTCCAGGCCGATCCGCTCGATCAGGGTCTTGAGATAGGCCAGATGCGGACAGGGCGGGGCATGGTAGTTGTCGTTGGCGATGCAGGAGGAAAGCTGCACGACGATCTTGTCCTTGCCGATCCCCTCCTTCTTGCCGATCGACCGGACGAGCTGGGTGAGCTTGCGATGGGTGGCCCGGCCGCAGCAACCGCCGCACGTCAGGCTCAAGTACCGGTACGGCTTGTCCCGATCATACGCGGCAAATCCCCCGCTGCGCTCGTGAAAGGCCTTCTCGCACTGGTAGCCCGGACACCGCTCCTTCACGATGTGACACTGCACGATGACGATGTATTCCTTCTGGGTAAGATCCAT